>CAUSWL010000002.1:0-79049 GCA_963535345.1 uncultured Streptococcus sp. | reverse complement strand
AGGAGATGAATGAGCTTTATTCCAGTCTTGGAATTATCCATCTCTTTGCCTTGTCTGGTATGCAGGTGGGCTTCTTTATGGATGCCTTTAAGAAACTCCTCTTACGATTGGGCTTGACTCAAGAAAAGTTGAAGTGGCTAACCTATCCCTTTTCCCTTATCTATGCAGGTCTGACAGGATTTTCAGCTTCGGTCATTCGTAGTCTCTTACAAAAGTTACTAGCCCAACATGGTGTTAAGGGCTTGGACAATTTTGCCTTAACAGTCCTTGTCCTCTTTATCATCATGCCCAACTTTTTCCTAACAGCAGGAGGAGTCTTGTCTTGCGCTTATGCTTTTATCTTGACCATGACAAGCAAAGAAGGGGAGGGACTCAAGGCTGTTGCCAGAGAAAGTCTGGTCATTTCTTTGGGAATATTACCCATTCTATCCTTTTATTTTGCAGAATTTCAGCCTTGGTCTATTCTTTTGACCTTTGTCTTTTCCTTTCTGTTTGATGTGGTCTTCTTACCGCTTTTGTCCATCTTATTCATCCTGTCTTTTGTTTACCCAGTCACTCAGTTTAACCTTGTCTTTGAGTGGTTGGAGAACATCATTCGCTTGGTATCGCAGCTGGCAAGCAGGCCTCTGGTCTTTGGTCAACCCAACGCATGGCTGTTGATTCTACTGTTAGTTTCATTAGCCTTGGTCTATGACATGAGGAAAAACATCAAAAGACTAGCAGGATTCAGTCTCTTTATTGTGGGGCTCTTTTTCCTGACCAAGCATCCACTTGAAAATGAAATTACCATGCTGGATGTAGGGCAAGGGGAGAGTATTTTCCTACGGGATGTGACTGGTAAAACCATTCTCATAGATGTTGGTGGTAAGGTAGAAGCTAGTAAGAAAATCGAGGACTGGCAAGAAAAGGCGACAACCAGCAATGCCCAGAGAACCTTGATTCCCTATCTTAAAAGTCGAGGAGTAGACAAGATTGACCAGCTGATTTTGACAAATACAGATAAGGAGCATATTGGAGATTTGCTGGAGGTGACCAAGGCTTTCCATATCGGGGAGATTTTAGTATCAAAAGGAAGTTTGACACAGAAGGAATTTGTGGCAGAACTAGAAGCAAGCCAAACCAAGGTACGCAGTGTGACAGTAGGAGATAACTTGCTAATTTTTGGAAGTCAGTTAGAAGTCCTATCTTCAAGGAAAATTGGAGATGGGGATCGTGATGCTTCCCTGGTTCTTTATGGAAAACTCTTGGATAAGCACTTTCTCTTCACAGGAAATTTGAAAGAGAAGGGAGAGAAGGACTTGCTGAAGCATTATCCTGACCTAGAGGTGGATGTCTTGAAAGCGGGCCAACATGGTGCTAAAACCTCATCCAATCCAGTTTTCCTCGAAAAACTCAAACCAGAGATTACTCTCATTTCAGTTGGAAAAAACAATCATACGAAATTTCCCCATCAGGAAACCTTGACACGACTGGAAAGTATCAAGAGTAAGATTTACCGAACAGACCAGAACGGAGCTATACGGTTTAAAGGGTGGAAAAGTTGGCGAATGGAAACAGTGCGATAAAATAGATAAAGTTTTTCGAAAAATTGACTTTTTATCTTGACAAGGAATAGAAAACTTGGTATCATATAAAAGTTGAGAAAAGCAGAAGTGAGAGCTTCTCGCCTTGTGACATTAAGTTGCCTGGCCCTACGGATGAAAAGTTTCTAAGAAACGCTATCATAACGTGCGGGCTTGTATCATTACGAGTCCGCTATTGTTTTTCTCTAATAATAAAAAAGAGGTGAAAACCATAGCAAAGCAAGACTTATTCATCAATGATGAAATTCGTGTACGTGAAGTTCGCTTGATCGGTCTTGAGGGAGAACAGCTAGGCATCAAGCCACTCAGCGAAGCGCAAGCATTGGCTGATAGTGCGAATGTTGACTTAGTTTTAATTCAACCCCAAGCAAAACCGCCTGTTGCTAAAATTATGGACTACGGTAAGTTCAAATTTGAGTACCAGAAAAAGCAAAAAGAACAACGTAAAAAACAAAGTGTTGTTACTGTGAAAGAAGTTCGTCTAAGTCCAACTATTGACAAGGGTGACTTTGATACAAAACTTCGCAATGCACGCAAATTCCTTGAAAAAGGAAATAAAGTTAAGGTATCTATTCGCTTTAAGGGTCGTATGATTACCCATAAAGAGATTGGTGCAAAAGTTTTAGCCGAGTTTGCTGAAGCAACTCAAGATATTGCCATCATCGAACAACGTGCTAAAATGGATGGACGTCAAATGTTCATGCAATTGGCGCCAGCGACTGACAAAAAATAATTGTCAGAAAGTTAAATAAAGGAGAAAAAATCATGCCAAAACAAAAAACACACCGCGCATCAGCTAAACGTTTCAAACGTACAGGTTCTGGTGGACTTAAACGTTTCCGTGCTTACACTTCTCACCGTTTCCACGGAAAAACTAAGAAACAACGTCGTCATCTTCGTAAAGCATCTATGGTGCATTCAGGAGATTACAAACGTATCAAAGCAATGCTTACTCGCTTGAAATAATAGCCTAACAGTAAGTAAACAATTCTAGGAAATATTTGGAGGAAATAAAACATGGCACGTGTTAAAGGTGGCGTTGTATCACGCAAACGTCGTAAACGTATTCTTAAATTAGCAAAAGGTTACTATGGAGCTAAACACATCTTGTTCCGTACTGCAAAAGAACAAGTAATGAACTCTTACTACTATGCATACCGTGACCGTCGTCAAAAGAAACGTGACTTCCGTAAATTGTGGATCACTCGTATCAATGCGGCAGCTCGTTTGAACGGACTTTCATACTCACAATTGATGCATGGTTTGAAATTGGCTGAGATCGAAGTTAACCGTAAAATGCTTGCTGACTTGGCTGTTAACGATGCAGCAGCTTTCACAGCTCTTGCAGATGCAGCTAAAGCAAAACTTGGTAAATAATAATAATTAACTGTTTCATTCCTACTCTTGTGGTTTTTATCGCAGGAGTAGGGTGGAACTTTTTTATTTTCCATAAAAGATTTTCTATTTTAAAGAGTAAATGACAGATTTTTTCAAAGAAAATAGGATATTTCTTGTATAATAGGAATATCTAAAAAGATTTGGAGTTAGAAGAAGATGATAGTAGGTATTGATTTAGGAACGACTAATTCTTTGGTAGGGGCTTATCAAGATGGTCAGGTTAAGCTGATTCCCAATGCTTTTGGTGAATATTTGACGCCTTCTGTTGTGGCTTTAGATGACAATGATGAAATCATAGTCGGAAAAATTGCCAAGGAACGCTTGGTGACCCACCCGGATAAGACGGTTTCTCAGTTCAAGCGTTTTATGGGGACCAAGCATGAGTTGACGCTAGGAAATCGAGCATATAAAGCTGAAGAATTAAGCTCCTTTATCATTCGAAAGTTGGTAGACGATGCAGAGACCTATCTTGGAGAAAAGGTCGAGGAAGTGATTGTCAGTGTTCCAGCCTATTTCAATGATGCTCAACGCTATGCGACCAAACTAGCAGGGAAATTTGCAGGCGTTCAGATTGATCGGATTATCAATGAACCTTCCGCAGCGGCTCTTGCTAAAAGATCTATGGTAAACCAAGAAGATCAATCTTTTATTGTGGTCGATTTTGGCGGTGGTACTCTAGACATTTCAGTTGTGGAGCTTTTTGATAATATCGTTGAAATCGTGTCAATCGCAGGGGACAATCGCTTGGGGGGAGAAGACTTTACTGCGGCTATTGCTGAGGAATTTTTAGTCTCCAATCAATTAACCAAGGATACTATTTCCCGTGAATTTTATAGCAAAATTTTGGTACAGGCTGAAAAGACAAAGCTGGAACTGAATGATAAAGAAGAAGTGAAGATGACAGTGATGGACCAAGATCAGGAATACTCTTTAGACTTGAGCTACCAGCGCTTTTATGAGCTTTGTCAACCGCTGCTAGCACGTGTTAAGGCTGTTTTGGACCGTGCCTTGATGGACGCACGCTATAGCTATGTGTCTTCTGATAATTTTGTTCTTGTTGGTGGGACTTCGAAACTCCGCTTGGTTCAGGACTTTTTATCCTACTGTATCAATCAAATGGTGCAGGTATCTGATGATCCCGATCGGATGATTGCGAGAGGTTGTGCCCTCCTAGCAGGAATAAAAGAACGGCAGGGTGAGATACGAGATTTGTTGCTGTCTGATATTTGTCCTTTTACACTGGGGATTGAGATAGTTGGAGACCGTTTTTCGCCGATTATTGAGCGAAATTCTACCCTACCTGCTTCACGCATCGAGCAGTACTATACGGCTGAATTGGGACAGAGTCAAGTCAAGATAAAGGTCTATCAAGGTGAGATGATGAAGGCATCACAAAACCTGTTCTTAGGAGAACTAGAAGTCCCCGTGCCTGTGAATACTCGCGAAAATGAAAGTTTCACAGTTCGTTTTACCTATGATTTAAATGGAATCTTGGATGTAGAAGTCAAAATTGATTCCACACAGGAAGTCTTTAGCAATGTTATTCTCCAAGATAGTGTTACTCTGACAGAAAAGGAAATCAAGGCTAAGCAAGCAGAGTTGACTCGCTATAAGATTAATGCTCAAGAAACAGAGGTTTATCGTTTCTTGATTGAAAAAGCGAATCGCGTGTACAGTATGCTCTTGGGGAGAAGAAGAGATGAGCTAATGGCTGAAACTAGACGATTTGAAGAAGAGGTCAGTCAAGCATCTGTGTATCATTTGCCAAAACTTTATCAATCATTTTCAAACTATTTAGACTTCCTAGAGCGAGGACTGTAAAAGAGGAGACCTTATGAATATATGGGAAACTTTAGGGATAGAGCCAACGACTGACGTCAAGCTTATTAGAAGGCGTTATGCTGAACTGGTTCGGCTCTATCACCCAGAAGACCAACCAGAAATTTACCAAGAAATTGTTGAAGCTTATCAAAAAGCCTTGACTTATGTGAGATCTAGAAATACAAAACCAGAAAATAGTCTAAGAAAAGCGAGTGACTCTCAAGAAGCTGCTGAACTTGAAGAAGAGGCGAATGAAAAGCCTAACTCTAGTCTCCACTTTGAAAACTTGACTGAAGAAACGAATACTGAGAACGAAGAGTCTGAAAGATCTAGTCTTGATTTCAGTGATTATCAGCAATCGACTGATAAATTCAGCGATTCCTTTAACTTTGAAACCTTTAAAGCAGAAGAGGATAAGCAAAAGTCCACCCTTGACTTTAGTGACTATGATGAGGAAGTTCAGCTAAATGGAGATTCTGAAGAAAGAGCTACGAATACCCTCAACTTTGAAACGTTTGGTGACGAAGAGAACCAAGGGCAAGAAGGAACAACAAGGTCTACTCTTGACTTTAGTGGTTATAATGAAGGAACCTATCTGATCCAAAATGCGATTGAAAGTATTGTTGGAAACGACGGGTATAACCAAGAGGAACAAGAGCATCTATGGCGTCAGTTCTTTCATCAGTATCAGTATGATATGGACATTGTTCAATCCGTTTTAGAGGAAATGGATGTTTATATTTTTAACAAACCGGAGCAATTCTCTATCCTCATCCCCTTGCTGGAAGATTATATACCTGACTTTAAGTACTGGGGCTATTACTATAAGCTGAAGTATTGGAAAGTTAAAAGAGCTATAGCAGAAGAGGAAGGCAGTTCGCTTGAAAGCGCACATGAAGCCACTGAAGAATTCTATTATTCTTATCAACTTTGCCAAGAAATTCTTCAAGATTCTAACCAAGCAAATCAATTGAGCTCTTGGATAGAGTTTTTCAAGCACCCCTATCTGAGCTTTATGGTCTTAGATCAAGTAAATCAAAATCGTCAGATAATCAAGAGTGTGCCCGTTTTAACCTATATCCTTGAAAAAAACCGACAAGTCATATTTGAAGAGGATTATCCACTCTTGAATGACTTGGCTGATTACTTAGAAGAAGTAAAAGAGGAGCTGGGAGAAAACGTTGACTTTAGTCACTACTCTCTAGATAATCCAGATGAAGTTGAGGCGGCATTCTATGAGTTGCTTCATGCTCACTATGAAGACGAGTATAAACTTTTACGTGATTGGCAATATCTTTTTGAAACAGTCAAAGATCATACTCTCCTACTTGATTTGTTAGAAAAGGTGGACGTCTATCCTTTAACCAATGCGAAAGTGTTAGCCCTTGTTTTCCAATTTGTAGAACGTTATAGTGATGAGGAATCAAATCCTTACCTGAAAAAACTCCATTTCTGGAAGAGTATCCATTCTTATCCTTCAGTGGTAGAGGAGTACGCACTAGATAAAAAAGAAAATTTTGATTACTGGTACAATGAAGGTTATCTTTATATAGATAAGCTTACTAAGAGCGATGAAGATATCAATGATTGGGAAAAGTGGAGAAGCTACTTTAAAGGAAGACCACGCATTCTAACGATTTTGCTTCAACAGATCTATAAGGAGTACCATCGGTTTACAGACGGCGAGCTCCTGAGATATGTTTTAGCTCCTTTTCCTACTTCTAAAATGGCTCCCCAAATGATGACGGAGGAGACAGACCAGAAACTAGAAGAGATGACAGTTTATGCTTATGAACTTAGTCATCCAAAGGCCAAGCTCTCTTATTGGGATTGGAAAAAAAGACAGGTCCTTAAAAATAAGTTTCTTCAGATTTTCTCTGGTCTCTTTACGATTGTGAGTTTGCTACTTAGTGTTCTAGAGCGACCGGGTTATAATTCATGGATTCATGCGGGTATGTTTTCTCTCTTTTACGTCTATATGCTAAAATTAAGGAAAACACCGATTGAGGAAGGAGTGACTGCTAGGGGGGAAAAACGGAAATTCTACTACAGCCCCCATCCATGGTTCCTATTAATCTTGTTATTAACCCTCGTCATTCCATCCTTACCGTTTGGCCTCATCGGTGCCCTTATGTTCATTACATTTTTCAGCTTCATCGATGGTTTCCAAGTGAGTCAGGGGCTGAAGTGGGATTATTCTTTGGAGAAGCTGATTCCTATCGGTATCTTTCTTTCTGCTGGTTTTCTTTCTGCTTTGGTAAATCGAAGCCAGACTATTTCAGGAGTTGCCATAGCTTACTTCCATATTTTTGCAATCCTTGTGATTTGCTTGTCTTTTACAAGATTTAGTCCTGGATTTCCACCATCTCTGAAGAAAATTTTCATACCAGCAGTCTTGGGGATCCTACTATTTCAAACGTTGCCCTACATTCACAGCCGTTTAGACATCTTTGATCCAACTATTCTACGAAATGAAACGCTGGCTATAACCGTTATCCTCTTGTTAAATGGAATCGCTTTGTCTTATTTTACAAAGGAACAAGGCTTCATGATTGGTGTGAAGAAGGTCTTTATGATTTATGGCTTGCAGATTTTTATTTTCCTAAGAAGACTGTTGCGAATCCTATTCGCACCAAATTCAGTTTTCGATAATAACTATCATTACAAAGACTTACTACTCATGAACAGCGAATTTACGTTCTACTTCCTCGAAGGACTTTTTGTCCTGATCATGCTTTTCCTTATTCGCAATATACGCAAGGAAAATCGTAAAAGTGCTGCTTAGAATGAAAGCTTAGAGAAGAGGACTCTAGTTCAAGTTTCTAGTAAATTTTCCTGAATAAAGGTATAATAGAACTATTAAAACGAAAGAGGTAATGAAAATGACTTCAAAAATGCTACACACTTGCTTACGAGTAGAAAACCTTGAAAAATCAATTGCATTTTATCAAGATGCTTTTGGTTTTAAAGAATTGCGTCGCAGAGATTTTCCAGACCATGCCTTCACGATTGTCTATCTAGGACTTGAGGGTGATGACTATGAGTTGGAGTTGACTTATAACTACGATCACGGTCCGTATGTGGTTGGAGATGGATTTGCCCATATCGCCCTAAGTACACCTGATCTTGAGGCGCTTCATCAAGAACATAGTGCCAAAGGTTATGAAGTGACCGAGCCAAATGGCCTACCAGGAACTGCACCAAACTATTACTTTGTCAAAGACCCTGATGGCTACAAGGTTGAAGTCATTCGTGAAAAATAATCTCGTGAGGTCAAGTAGAATGTTCGTTTTCTACTTGACTTTTTTTAGCTGAAAGAGTATACTAGTAAAAATTTAACCTTTAAGGGGAGTCCAGAGAGACTCACAAGGTGTCAGATAAAAGAATAGTGCAATTTTCTAGAGGAGACCTTTTGAGTGTGCTCTCTTGTGTTGTACGATTTTAACTGAGGCCTTGCACTAGCAAGGTCTTTTCTTTGTCTGGTCCCCTTAAAATTTAAGGAGGAAAAGTCATGAATCCCACATGTAAGAAACGTTTGGGTGCCATTCGATTGGAAACCATGAAGGTGGTTGCACAGGAGGAAATCGCACCAGCAATCTTTGAACTAGTCCTAGAAGGGGAAATGGTTGAAGCCATGCGAGCAGGCCAATTTCTTCATCTGCGTGTGCCTGATGACGCCCATCTCTTGCGTCGCCCGATTTCAATTTCGTCTATTGATAAGGTAAAGAAGCAGTGTCACCTCATTTATCGGATTGAAGGGGCTGGGACAGCTATTTTCTCAACCTTAAGTCAGGGAGATACTCTTGATGTGATGGGACCTCAGGGAAATGGATTTGACTTGTCTGACCTAGATGAGCAGAGCCAGATTCTCTTAGTTGGAGGGGGGATTGGTGTCCCACCCTTGCTTGAGGTGGCCAAGGAATTGCATGCGCGTGGTGTGAAAGTAGTGACAGTTCTCGGATTTGCTAATAAGGCTGCTGTTATCCTTGAAAAAGAATTAGCCCAATATAGTCAAGTCTTTGTAACGACAGATGATGGTTCTTATGGTATTAAGGGCAATGTTTCCGTCGTCATTAATGATTTAGACAGTCAGTTTGATGCTGTTTACTCATGTGGGGCGCCTGGAATGATGAAGTATATCAATCAAACCTTTTATGACCACCCAAGAGCCTATCTATCTTTGGAATCTCGTATGGCTTGTGGGATGGGGGCTTGCTATGCCTGTGTCCTAAAAGTACCAGAAAGCGAGACTATCAGCCAACGCGTCTGTGAAGATGGCCCTGTTTTCCGCACAGGAACAGTTGTATTATAAGGAGAAAGTCATGATTACAAATCGTTTACAAGTTTCTCTACCGGGTTTGGATTTGAAAAATCCAATTATTCCAGCATCAGGCTGTTTTGGTTTTGGACAGGAGTATGCCAAGTACTATGATTTAGACCTTTTGGGCTCTATTATGATCAAGGCAACGACACTTGAACCCCGTTTTGGGAATCCTACTCCCAGGGTGGCAGAAACGCCTGCAGGTATGCTCAATGCAATCGGTCTGCAAAATCCTGGTTTAGAAGCTGTTTTAGCTGAAAAGTTGCCTTGGCTGGAAAGAGAATATCCAACACTTCCTATCATCGCCAATGTAGCAGGCTTTTCAAAACAAGAGTACGCTGCCGTTTCTCAGGGGATTTCCAAGGCAGCCAATGTAAAAGCTATCGAGCTCAATATCTCTTGTCCGAATGTGGATCATGGCAATCATGGACTTTTGATTGGGCAAGATCCTGACTTAGCTTATGAAGTGGTAAAGGCAGCTGTGGAAGCCTCTGATGTGCCAGTTTATGTCAAGTTAACCCCTAGTGTAACGGATGTTGTCACCATCGCCAAAGCCGCAGAAGATGCAGGAGCAAGTGGCTTAACCATGATCAATACTCTAGTCGGTATGCGCTTTGACCTCAAAACAAGAAAACCAATCCTAGCCAATGGAACAGGTGGAATGTCTGGACCAGCAGTCTTTCCAGTAGCCCTCAAACTCATCCGCCAAGTCGCCCAAACAACCGACCTTCCCATCATTGGAATGGGAGGAGTAGATTCGGCTGAAGCAGCGCTAGAAATGTATCTGGCTGGTGCCTCTGCTATCGGAGTTGGAACAGCCAACTTTACCAATCCTTATGCCTGTCCTGATATCATCGAACATCTACCAAAAGTCATGGACAAATATGGCATTAGCAGTTTGGAAGATCTCCGTCAGGAAGTCAAAGCTAGTCTGAGATAAGCTAGGTCCTCCTTATCTTCAACAAGAAATAGAATCTTCATCAATTTGTAATATTTCCGTCGGTTAACTATGTTACAATAGGGTTTAGAAAACGTTATTGGAGCATTTAAATGAAACGATGGAAAGTGGCCCTAGTAAGTGTTGGCTTATTGGGGTGTTTTTTTACTGTAGTGGAGACAGCAAAAGCAGAAGAGGGAACTTGGCAAGGAAAGACCTACCTCAAAGCAGACGGGAAACCAGCAACCAACCAATGGATCTATGATCAAACGCAACAGGCCTGGTTTTATTTAACAGCTGATGGAAATCGTGCTGAGAACGGCTGGTTGACTGTTGCTGGTAAGGATTACTATTTTAACGAAGCTGGAAAATTAGCTACGAAAACGTGGGTTGGGCAGTACTATGTGACTGAAAGTGGTGCTAAAGCCAAGGAACAGTGGGTATTTAATCAGGAACAAGAATCCTGGTATTATCTCAAGTCTGATGGTCAGAAAGCTCAGAACGAATGGATTCAACAAGGTCAGGAAAAATATTACCTTAAAGAAGACGGGAAAATGGCCAAAGATGAGTGGATCACTCAAGGTGAGAACCAGTACTACATCAATTCACAAGGTAAAATGCTGAAAAATGCTTGGCTTGGTAAGACCTATTTGTCAGAAAATGGTCATAAGGTTAAACAAGCCTGGATTTATGATGACAACTATAGCAGTTGGTTCTACCTTCAACAAGATGGTACCTATGCTGAAAATGGCTGGCAAACCATAGATGGAAAGGACTACCATTTCAAATTTGGAGGCTATCTTTCTACCGAGCGCTGGATTGGCCGCTTCTATGTTGCAAAGAGTGGAGCCAAATTGAAATCGGAATGGCTCTTTGATAAGAATTATGATGCTTGGTTTTACTTGAAATCTGATGGTAGCTATGCCGAAAAAGGCTGGCAAACTATTGATGGAAAAGATTACCATTTCAAATCAGGTGGCTATCTTTCTACCGAGCGCTGGATAGATCGTTTCTATGTTGCGAAGAGTGGAGCTAAATTGAAATCGGAATGGCTTTTTGACAAGAATTATAACTCTTGGTTTTACTTGAAAGCTGACGGAACCTATGCTGAAAAAGGTTGGCAAACCATCAAAGGCAAGGATTACCATTTCAAATTAGGCGGCTACCTCTCTACGGAAACTTGGATTGACCGTAGTTATGTGACCAGCAGTGGAGCAAAAGCAGGCAAGGGCTGGCTCTTTGACAAGAATTATAACTCTTGGTTCTATATTAACTCTGATGGAAATTATGTCAATAAAGAATGGCTCTGGGATAATGGTTACTACTATCTCAAATCTGGTGGTTATATGGCTGCGAGTGAGTGGGTATGGTACAAGAACAATTGGTTCTACCTCAAGTCAAATGGAAAGATGGCTGAGAAAGAATTAATCTACGATTCATCTGACCAATCATGGTACTACCTTAAATCAGGCGGTTATATGGCAAAAAATGAAACTGTGGATGGCCATACCTTGGATGCTTCTGGTAGATGGCATGTTGCGGATAAAACCAAATATTACAAAGTTAAACCCATCACAGCCTATGTCTATAGTGCATCTGGAGAAATCTTAAGTTACATTAACCAAGGAAGCATTGTTTCACTGGATAGCTTGACGCGAAAAGGTGGCCGACTTGCAGTTTCGATTTCTGGCTTGTCTGGCTATATGAATCAAAGTGATTTGACAGCAGTGGATGAAGGAAGCGAGTTTATCCCTCATTATACTAGTGATGGGAAATTCCTTTACCATGAACTCTCTCCATACACGAGTATCAAAGTAGCTCCACACACTTCTGCTATGGTTATTGGTAAGAAGTACTACTCAACTGATGGAGAGCATTTTGATGGCTTTACCATTAAAAATCCTTTCCTCTATAAAAACTTGAGAGAACCAAGTAATTATAGTGCAGCTGAATTGGATAAACTGTATTCAATGATGAACTTGCAGGATAGTCCTCTAGCAGGTAAAGGAGCGACTTTCAAAGAAGCTGAGGAACGCTACGGTGTCAATGCCCTTTACTTGATGGCACATAGCGCTCTTGAAAGTGCGTGGGGACGTAGTCAAATTGCCAGAGATAAGAACAACTTCTTTGGTATTGCTGCTTATGATACGAGCCCATATCTCTCAGCCAAGAGCTTTGATAATGTGGACAAAGGAATTCTCGGAGCGGCCAAGTGGATCCGTGAGAACTACATCGACTATGGCAGAGACCACCTTGGAAATAAAGCAACCGGGATGAATGTTCGCTATGCTTCTGATCCTTACTGGGGTGAGAAGATAGCCAGCATCATGATGACTATCAACAGCAAACTTGGTTGGAAAGACTAATCAAAAGAAATCAACGATAACTACTGAAAAGTGGTTATCGTTTTTGTATATCTGGCAATAAGTTGATTCTATAGCTTTTTACACTTGAAATATTTAAAACAATATATTAAAATATAGAGGAGATTATTTATAAATTGAGGAGTTTAAAATGAAGAAATCAATGATTGTTGGGCTTATTACTTTTATTGCTTTAGGTTTGGCAACAGGATACTATTTCTTATCCTATGCGCCTCATCAAGCTGCTGTAACTAAGTTTGAAGATGTAGTAAAGGATTTAAATGAAAAGAATAAAGAAGTTGAAGATCAAATAGCTGAGGCTGAAAAGGTTATTGAGAATAATGAAGAACCTCTTGATTCTAAGACATTGGAAGAATTGAAATCAACTATAAAGGATAGCAAAGATTCACTTCGTAAAGAACCAGAAATGGAGAAAGCGACTGCTAAGATTGAGAAGCAAATTGAAGAATTAAGTCAACCATTAGATTATAGTGAAACAAAAAAGAATTTGTCTGAAAAATTGACTCACTATCAAAATAGCATTCTTCAATTAAAACAAATTACAAATCCTTCTAGTTCTTTTATTGAAGAAAGACTCAAAGAAATTGAATCAATTACTGGAGTACAATCTGTTACGGAGGATAATGACCCTAATAAAAAATTAAATAAACAAGGAGGATATACAGCGTCTGTATATTTCGTTGACAAGCAAGTGAATGAATCTGTAGAAGGCTCAGATATTGTTCAAAAAGGTAATGATGCTGGTGGAAATATAGAAGTTTATAAGACAAAAGAAGATGCAGAAAAGCGCAATACTTATATTAGTGCTTTTGATGGAACTGCTTTAAATCCGGGATCCCACTATGTTTATGGAACCATATTAATTCGCACTTCGCACCATTTAACAGGAGCGCAACAGAAAGAACTGACTGAGAAAATCTACAATAAATTAATTGAACTGAAATAATTAAAAAATTGGATAGCTATTTGTTTTATTGAAGTAAGATACAGTCAAAAAGCCGTTGGAAAACGGTTTTTTGTTATAATTAAATGAAGAATTTAGAATTAAAGGAGAACATCATGACTTTTGAAGAAATCCTGCCTGGATTAAAGGCCAAGAAAAAATATGTACGAATTGGTTGGGGAGGGGCTGAAAACTATGTGCAACTCTTTGACACTATCGAGCAAAACGGGGTTGCACTTGAAGTGACGCCTTATTTCCTCATCAACGTGTCAGGAGAAGGGGAAGGTTTTTCCATGTGGAGTCCGACACCTTGTGATGTTTTGGCGACGGATTGGGTAGAAGTGCATGACTAGACGTGTATTGATTACAGGAGTGAGTTCAGGTATTGGACTGGCTCAAGCTCGCCACTTTTTAGAGAATGGCTATCAAGTTTATGGAGTGGACCAAGGTGAAAATCCACTTTTTCAGGGCGATTTCCACTTTTTACAGAGGGATTTGACATTAGACTTGAAACCTGTTTTTGACTGGTGCCCTCAGGTGGATGTTTTATGCAATACTGCAGGAGTTTTGGATGATTACAAACCACTGTTGGATCAAACAGCGCAGGAAATTCAAGAGATTTTTGAAATCAACTATGTGACTCCTGTTGAGTTGACTCGCTATTATTTGACGCAAATGCTGGAAAATAAAAAAGGAATCATTATCAATATGTGTTCGATTGCCTCAAGTCTAGCTGGCGGAGGTGGTCATGCCTATACTTCCTCTAAGCATGCCTTGGCAGGATTTACCAAGCAGTTGGCCCTAGACTATGCTGAAGCTGGGATTCAGGTCTATGGGATTGCTCCAGGGGCAGTTAAGACAGCTATGACCGTTGCCGACTTTGAACCAGGTGGCTTAGCTGACTGGGTGGCTAGTGAAACGCCAATCAAGCGCTGGATTGAGCCAGAGGAAATAGCAGAAATCAGCCTTTTCTTAGCAAGTGGAAAGGCGGGCGCCATGCAGGGACAAATTTTGACAATAGATGGTGGCTGGTCTTTGAAGTAGGAGGAGTTGGATGGAAATCAAAAAACACTTTGGAGTCTATGCTGTTTGCTTTGAAAACGGGAAGTTACTCTGCATTGAAAAAACGAGAGGCCCTTATCAACATCGTTATGATCTACCTGGAGGCAGTCAGCAACTTGGTGAAGGACTGACGGAAACGCTGATTAGAGAAGTGATGGAAGAGACAGGATTTACTGTTAGAAGCTACTCCAATCCTCGAATCTACGATGTTTTCGTCAGGGAAGAGTTAACAAATTTTACTATTCACCATATAATGGCCTTGTATGATGTTGAAATGAATGAGATTGCACCTCAAGTTACGATTTCGGATGCTGTTTCTGATGGTGCGAATGATTCACTTGGATATGTTTGGATGGATATTCAAGAGATCACAGAAGAAAATGCATCGCCATTAGTCTTGAAGGTTAAAGCAGAGTTATTAGGACTTCCAGAACTGGATAAGACCTTGTATATGAATTGGAAGGTGAATGATGAGAAACCAACTTGTCCTTAGTGGCGAACAAATTGTTGAAAAAGTGTATCCTCAGTTATTGCACCACGTCGGTATGATTCGTGGAGAATACTTACTGAGAGAGCTCAATCAAAATATCCTATTAGCAAGTTGTCAGCAATTTGTAAAAGATTATCTAGATACCATTTGCTCCTTGTACTCAGATGAAGAGGTTTGGTATCGTTTTTCAGAGTTAACAAATACAGAAGCTAATTGTTTAGAGGGGACTAAAGAGCATTTTGATGAAAATCATCCCTTGTTTGGATATAGAGGGATAAGGCGTTTGCTGGCGTGTCCGAATGAATTTCAGGCTGAGGCACATGTCGTTACAGAAGTTTATCAAACCAATCCTAATCTGTCTGTTATTTTTCCTTTTGTCAATGATGCCGACCAATTAAAACAAGCTATTAGAGTATTGCGTGAGCATGGTTTTACTGGAAAAGTCGGTACAATGATTGAATTACCGTCAGCATATTTTGACTTGGACAGGATACTGGAAACGGGTATTTCAAAGATTATAGTTGGAATGAATGATTTGACTTCTTTTGTTTTTGCGACTGTGAGAAACAGTCAATGGCATGATATGGAAAGTCCAATAATGTTAGATATGCTAAGAGAAATGCAGGATAAAGCAAGGATGAAAAAGATTGACTTTGCTGTAGCAGGCTATCTGAATGCTTCTTTCATACAAAAAATGAATCAGATGGGTATCAAGTGTATTATCCACTACAGTTCTATTCCAGAGATTTTTAATTTAGAGATTGATCATCCAGACCATCTCAAACGTGTAAAAGAAGTGAGTAAAAAATTACAAAGGAGCAACCCATGACACCGCAAGAAATGTGGAATGCGTATAAGCAAATTAACCCCTCGATTGGAGATGAGATAGATGCCTGGGCTTTTGGAGTGGAAGGCGATCTCTTGGCAGGTTTGGTTTTAAAAGGCGAAAAGACAGCAACCGCCTCAGCCTACGACCTCTACGCAATAGAGGACGAACCTCTTCCGCAAGAAGGGACCTTCGATGTCATTTTAGACAGTCAAAATCAGGCTGTCTGCATTGTCGAAATTACTAAGGTCTCCGTTCAGCATTTCAATCAAGTTTCTGCAGACCATGCCTATAAGGAAGGTGAGGGAGACAAATCTTTAGCCTATTGGCGTCAGGTTCATGAAGACTGTTTCACCGAGTGGATGAGGGAAGCTGGGCTGCCTTTTACGCCTGACAGCAAGGTCGTTTTGGAAGAATTTCGCAAGGTCTACCCACTGTAGACTGCAGAAGGAAGAAAGTTTTGGAAATTACCGTCCAATCCTTTTTTCTAAAGCAAAACATGATATAATAAGTTTGTTTGAAGAAGAGTAAAACTCTTAAACTTAGAATAGGAGAAAACTATGCAAGCAGTTGAACATTTTATTACCCAATTTGTTCCTGAACATTATGATTTATTTTTAGACTTGAGTCGTGAGACCAAGACGTTTTCTGGAAAGGTGACTATTAGTGGCCAAGCACAGAGTGACCGTATTTCCCTTCACCAAAAAGACTTGGAAATCGCTTCTGTAGAAGTTGCAGGTCAAGCTCGTCCATTTACAGTTGACCATGACAATGAAGCCCTTCATATCGAATTGGCTGAGGCTGGTCAAGTTGAATTAGTCATCGCTTTTTCAGGAAAAATCACAGACAACATGACAGGTATTTACCCTTCTTACTACACAGTTGATGGAGTCAAGAAGGAAGTCTTGTCTACTCAGTTCGAGAGCCATTTTGCGCGCGAAGCCTTCCCATGTGTGGATGAGCCAGAAGCTAAAGCGACTTTTGACCTCGCTCTACGTTTTGACCAAGCAGAAGGTGAAGTGGCCTTATCAAACATGCCAGAAATTGATGTGGAAAACCGTAAGGAAACAGGCATCTGGAAGTTTGAGACAACACCTCGCATGTCTTCTTACTTGTTGGCCTTTGTTGCGGGTGATTTGCAAGGTGTGACGGCTAAGACTAAAAACGGTACTCTTGTAGGTGTTTACTCAACGAAAGCCCACCCACTATCTAACCTTGATTTTTCACTGGACATCGCTGTTCGCTCTATCGAGTTTTACGAAGATTACTATGGAGTTAAGTACCCAATCCCTCAATCTCTCCACATCGCCCTTCCTGACTTCTCAGCTGGTGCTATGGAAAACTGGGGTCTTGTGACCTACCGTGAAGTTTACTTGGTTGTGGATGAGAACTCTACCTTTGCCAGCCGTCAACAAGTTGCCCTTGTTGTGGCCCATGAATTGGCTCACCAATGGTTTGGTAACCTGGTAACTATGAAATGGTGGGATGACCTTTGGCTCAATGAAAGCTTTGCTAACATGATGGAGTACGTCTGTGTGGATGCTATTGAACCAAGCTGGAATATCTTTGAAGATTTCCAAACAGGTGGTGTTCCGTCTGCCTTGAAACGTGATGCGACTGATGGTGTTCAGTCTGTTCACGTCGAAGTGAAACATCCAGATGAAATCAATACGCTCTTTGACGGAGCTATCGTCTATGCCAAAGGAAGTCGCCTCATGCACATGCTTCGTCGTTGGCTAGGTGATGCCGATTTTGCCAAAGGTTTGCATGCCTACTTTGAAAAACATCAATACAGCAATACAATTGGTCGTGACCTTTGGGATGCCCTTGGTCACGCGTCTGGACGTGATGTCGCAGCCTTTATGGATTCTTGGTTGGAACAACCTGGTTACCCAGTTCTTACTGTCAAAGTTGAAAATGATGTCTTGAAGATTTCGCAAAAGCAATTCTTCATCGGTGAGCACGAAGATAAGAACCGTCTCTGGGTTGTGCCACTAAACAGCAACTGGAAAGGCTTGCCTGATACACTCGAAACTGAAAGCATCGAAATCCCTGGCTACGCAGCTCTTCTTGCTGAAAATGAAGGAGCTCTTCGTTTCAATACTGAAAATACAGCCCACTATATTACAGACTATCAAGGAGACTTGTTAGATGCTGTTCTTGCTGACCTAGTTGAGCTTGATAACACAAGTAAACTTCAAATCGTTCAAGAACGTCGTTTGCTTGCTGAAGCGGGGCACATTTCTTATGCTGACTTGCTCCCAGTCCTTGATAAACTTGCTAAAGAAGAATCTTACCTTGTCGTTTCAGCTGTTTCTCAAGTGATTTCTGCCCTTGAGCGCTTTATCGATGAAGGAACAGAAGCTGAAAGAGCCTTCAAAGCTTTGGTTGCTAAATTGGCTCGTCATAACTATGACCGTCTTGGTTTTGAAGCTAAAGACGGAGAATCAGATGAGGATGAATTGGTTCGTCAGCTGGCCGTTTCTATGATGATTCGCTCCAATGATGCAGAAGCTAGTCAAGTCGCTAGTCAAATCTTTGCAGCTCATAAGGAGAACCTTGCAGGACTTCCAGCAGCCATCCGTGCACAAGTTCTCATCAATGAGATGAAACACCATGAGACCAAGGACTTGGTCGCAACTTATCTGGACCTCTACACTCATGCGACGGATGCGGTCTTCAAACGCCAGTTGGCAGCTGCTCTAGCCTACAGTACAGATGCTGACAATATCCAAACCTTGATTAGTTCATGGAAGGACAAATTTGTGGTCAAACCTCAAGACCTTTCTTCATGGTACCTCCAATTCCTCGGACACCAAGCAACTCAAGAGACTGTTTGGGTATGGGCGCGCGAAAACTGGGATTGGATCAAGGCAGCTCTTGGTGGCGACATGAGCTTTGACAGCTTTGTCATCTTCCCATCACATATCTTTAAAACAGAGCAACGCTTGGCAGAGTACAAGGAATTCTTTGAACCACAACTTTCTGACCTAGCTCTTAGCCGTAATATCCGCATGGGGATCAAGGATATCGCAGCGCGTGTTGACTTGATTAAGCGTGAAAAAGCTGCAGTAGAAGCTGTTGTAGCCCAATATGCTAAAGCTTAATTCGTTTATGTAAACAAAAACTCAACTTTCTATCTGAAAAGAAGAGAGAGTTGAGTTTTTTTTAAGGCAATTTTGGTATAATAATCATAAGAAGGAGGAGTTTCTGATGATAAAAATCTTATTAGTAGAAGATGACCTGGGTCTGTCAAACTCAGTATTTGACTTTTTGGATGATTTTGCAGATGTCATGCAGGTCTTTGATGGAGAAGAAGGTCTCTACGAAGCTGAAAGTGGCGTTTATGACTTGATTTTGCTTGACCTGATGTTGCCGGAAAAAAATGGGTTCCAAGTCTTGAAAGAATTGCGTGAAAAAGGAATCACGACACCAGTCCTTATCATGACTGCCAAAGAGAGTTTGGATGACAAGGGACACGGTTTTGAGCTTGGAGCGGATGACTACCTCACCAAACCTTTCTACCTTGAAGAACTCAAAATGCGAATCCAAGCCCTTCTCAAACGTTCAGGTAAGTTTAACGAAAACACCTTGACCTATGGAGATATTGTCGTCAACCTTTCAACGAATGAAGTGAAGGTGGAAGACACTCCTGTGGAACTACTCGGAAAAGAGTTTGAATTATTGGTTTACTTCCTTCAAAATCAAAATGTTATTCTTCCTAAGACGCAAATTTTTGACCGTCTATGGGGATTTGATAGCGATACGACGATTTCCGTTGTAGAAGTCTATGTCTCAAAAGTTCGTAAGAAATTGAAGGGAACAGCCTTTGCTGAAAATCTTCAAACCTTGCGTAGTGTCGGGTATATTTTAAAAGATGTTCAATAAACTAAAAAAAACATGGTATGCGGATGATTTCAGCTATTTCATTCGAAACTTTGGAGTGTTCACCCTGATCTTCTCTGCTATGACCTTGATTATCCTCCAGGTCATGCACTCGAGTCTCTACACTTCTGTAGATGAAAAACTCCAAGCCCTTAGTAGCAGTCCCCAAGCGGTTATCCAGTTAGCCCTGAATCGGGCAACTGAAGAGGTTAAGGATATTCAACCAGCAACAGCGGATGCCAACAAGGCTGAAATCAAGCCCAATGTCAGCTCCAATACGGAAGTCTTGCTCTTTGACAAGGATTTTAATCAGCTCTTACTGGGCAATCGCTTTTTAGGTTTGGACAAGATCAAGCTGGACAAAAAGGAGTTGAATCACATTCGCCAAATCCAAGTTGTCAATAGCTATGGTCAGGAAGAAACCTATCGGATGATTTTGATGGAAACCAACTCATCTTCCGTCTCAAGTAACGTCAAATATGCTGCGGTTTTAATCAATACCAGCCAGCTCGAGCAAATCAGCCAAAACCACGAGCATTTAATTGTTGTAGTCATGGCTAGTTTCTGGCTCCTGTCTTTAATTGCCAGTGTTTATCTGGCACGTGTCAGTGTCAAACCCTTGCTGGAAAGTATGCAAAAGCAGAAGTCCTTTGTTGAAAATGCGAGTCACGAACTGAGAACGCCTTTGGCCGTTTTACAAAATCGTTTAGAAAATCTCTTTCGAAAACCAGAGGCAACGATTATGGAATCCAGCGAAAGTATCGCTTCCAGTCTTGAAGAAGTTCGCAACATGCGCTTCCTCACGACCAATCTTCTCAACCTTGCACGTCGCGATGATGGAATTAAACCAGAAATAGCAGAAGTATCACCACAGTTCTTTAAGACGACCTTTGCTAACTATGAGTTGATTGCTTCTGAAAATGATCGTATTTTTGAGTATGAAAATCAGATTTATCGTCCCTTTATGACCGATCAGTTGCTCCTAAAACAGCTCATGACTATCTTATTTGACAATGCCATCAAGTATACTGAAGAAGATGGGAAAATTGAGTTTATAGTCCATGCTACAGATCGTCACCTCTATCTAACAGTAACGGATAACGGAATTGGAATCTCAGCTGCTGACAAGAAGAAAATCTTTGACCGTTTTTATCGTGTAGACAAGGCAAGAACTCGTCAGAAAGGTGGCTTTGGTCTTGGACTATCCTTGGCCAAGCAAATCGTAGATGCCTTACGAGGAACGATTAGCGTAAAAGATAACAAACCTAGAGGAACAATTTTTGAAGTTAAGATCGCTATTCAATCTCCTTCAAAACGTAAGAATAAATAAAAAAGACAGTTAGAGAACTGTCTTTTTTGATAACTAGAAAAGAGGTTGGTAGTAGTACCAACCTTTATTTCGAAAATTTTCGTTTCATTATCTTTCGTTGAAGTTGTAAAAGGGCGAAACTAAGACCCATTGCAGCGACAAAGGATAAAGCTGTATTTAATTTTATAGCTAAAAAGATAAAACTAAAAAGTGCCATAAAAATACAGAAACAAGCGATATTTACAAAAAATAAAATCTCTTTTAGGTTAGGGCCGACTGGGGCTTCAGGTGTGTAATCTTGGTAAAGCGGAGTTTGTTTTGATTCGGGAGCTTGTTCAAACTCATAAGCTTCTAGTTTTCTTGCGGACATGATTCTCTCCTTAACAGTACATAACTATTTTATCATTTTTTATGCAGAGAATTATTACAGGATTGTTACAAAACTACTAAAGTCTCTTATCATCCTCTAAGTCGCTCTCTTGACACCTACAAGGGAAAATGGTAGCATGGATGTTACACTTAAAACAGATGACATGACCTTCTCTTTTATAAATATACTGAGAAAGAAAAGGATAACTTATATAAATTGATAGTAAGCTGAGGCTTTTCCTAAGATGATTTGTTAAGTTGCTACCCTGATTTATTTTAAAAAGTATTGGTAGGAGTTGTTTTGAATGGATGATAAGACAGAGATTCTGTCTATTGAACTGGGTAGCTTTTTGCTACCTCTGGGAAAAGTAAAAAGGAGATAAGCATGTATCTTGCTATCAAAGAGATATTACGAAACAAACTTCGATATAGTTTGATTCTAACTACCATTTTTCTTATCGCTTTCATGGTCTTTTTTATGACCAGTCTAGCTCTTGGTCTTGTGCGAAACAACCGAGCAGCTATTGATAATTGGCAAGCGACGGGTGTCGTTTTATCCGACTACGCAAATGATAATTTGACAGCATCCTTTATTCCTGAAAAGGACTACAAGGACAAGAGTTCTGAAGAGGCTGCTCCATTGGGCTATATGTTCGCTGTAACCAATCTAGTCGATGGTAGTGAAAAGGTCAATGTTTCCATTTTTGCTCAAAACTGGGACTCTTTTATCTCTCCTAGTTTGACGGAGGGTCGTTATCCTGAAGGAGATGATGAGGTTGTCGTGGATCAGTCTTTTGAGAACTATGGGATGAAGCTAGGTGATGCCATTCAGCTCAATGGAAGTGATTCAAGTTACAAGATTGTAGGCCTGACTCAAGGAAATAAGTTTTTCACTGAGCCTGTTGTCTTTACGAGTCTGACAACTTATTGGACCTTACAAGGAACCTTGAAAGCCAATCGTTCCATCACTGCCTTGGTATTGAAAAATGACATAGAAGTGTCTGGCGATGGACTGAAACAGATTTCCATTCCAAAAATGATTTCGAAAATTCCTGGTTACACACCTCAGGTGAATGTATTTTCAGGAATGATTCTCGCTATGATTGTCATTACAGGCTTGATTGTGGGGATTTTTGTTTATATCATTACCATCCAAAAACTAGGCCTTTATGGAATAATGCGAGCTCAAGGGATACAGATCAAAACCATTGTATGGTCTCTATTCTGTCAAATCTTCCTCCTAGCTGGTATGGGGATTGCTTTAGCCTTGCTGGCAATCGGAGGAGTGATTTTAGTCTTACCAGCTACCTTCTTTTTCTATCCAAGTTGGATAGCCTACTCTGTCCTAAGTTTGGTAATTTCCTTGATGGCCCTTCTAGGTGGTGTCATTTCACTTCCACGCTTGTTAAAGGTGGACCCGATTACTGCGATTGCAGAATGATAAGGAGAATAGTATGACAGCATTGATTGAAATGAATCAAGTGACAAAAACCTACGGGGAAGGAAAGATGAAAGTCGTAGCCCTGCATGAGACGAATTTTCAGCTAAATGCGGGAGAGTTCGTAGCTATCGTTGGACCTTCAGGTTCCGGAAAGACGACCTTTCTAACAACTCTAGGACAACTACAGGAAGCATCGAGTGGAAAGATTCTAGTCAAGGGGAAGGAAACAGGCAGTTTGACGGAGAAGGAAAAAACAGATCTCCGTTTTAGAGAGTTTGGTTTCATTCTCCAGGCTTCAAACTTAATTCCTTTTCTAACGGTCAAGGAACAGCTAGATTTGATAGACAGACTAGATAAGGGGAAAAATAGTAAAAGTGACCGAAAAGAGCTGTTTGACTTGTTGGATTTGGAAAAAGTTCAAAATCATTATCCCAAAGCTCTATCGGGTGGTGAACGTCAACGTGCCGCGATTGCTAGAGCGCTCTATAACAATCCAAGCATTGTGCTTGCAGATGAGCCGACAGCCAGTCTTGACACTGAGCGTGCTTACCAAGTAACGGAGATGCTGGCTGCCATTGCCCATGAACAAGGTAGAGGAGTTGTTATGATTACGCACGATACTCGTCTTCTTGATAAGGTTGATCGTATTTATGTCATGAACGATGGCCACCTAGTTGAAGAAACACATGCATAAAATAGAGTGAATGGTACAAGTTACTGTTCACTTTTTTGATTGGAAAAGATAGAAACAAGTTTAACTTTTTGTGAAACTCTCAGTAACCATAGCTGATTTTTGAGAAATGTGGTATAATCTTCCTTATGGAAAAGATTATCATTACAGCAACTGCTGAAAGTATTGAACAAGTTGAACAACTGCTTGAAGCTGGCGTAGACCGTATCTATGTCGGTGAGAAAGATTTTGGCCTTCGTCTGCCAACAACCTTTAGTTATGAAGAGTTGCGCACCATCGCTAAGTTGGTTCATGAAGCAGGCAAAGAATTGATTGTTGCGGTTAATGCCCTCATGCACCAAGATATGATGGACCGTATCAAGCCTTTCCTAGACTTCTTGGAAGAAATCAAGACAGACTATATTACAGTAGGAGATGCAGGTGTCTTTTATGTGGTCAACCGTGATGGCTATTCCTTTAAGACCATCTACGATGCTTCAACCATGGTGACAAGTAGTCGTCAGATTAACTTCTGGGGTCAAAAGGCTGGCGCATCTGAGGCGGTTTTGGCCCGTGAAATTCCATCTGCTGAACTCTTCAAGATGCCAGAGATTTTGGAAATTCCTGCTGAAGTATTGGTTTATGGGGCTAGTGTCATTCACCATTCTAAGCGTCCGCTCTTGCAAAACTACTATAACTTCACGCACATCGATGATGAAAAGACACGTAAACGTGACCTCTTCTTGGCAGAGCCGAGTGACCCAGAAAGCCATTATTCTATCTTTGAAGACAATCATGGTACCCACATCTTTGCAAATAACGACCTTGATTTGATGACCAAATTGACAGAATTAGTAGAACATGGTTTCACTCACTGGAAGCTAGAGGGGCTCTACACACCTGGTCAGAATTTTGTAGAAATTGCTAAACTCTTTATCCAAGCACGTAGCTTGATTCAAGAGGGGAATTTCAGCCATGACCAAGCTTTCTTGTTAGATGAGGAAGTGCGCAAGTTACACCCTAAAAACCGTTTCCTCGACACAGGATTCTATGATTACGATCCTGATATGGTTAAATAGGACACCAAAACCCGAAATAAAAATGTTCGGGTTTTTCAAGTGTATTCATGAAATAAAAACGGATACATGTTATAATAAAAGTAGCTCTTTAATGGAGGTGTTTAAGTGGAGAATCTGAAAAAGATGGCAGGTATCAAGGCTGCTGAGTTTGTGAAGGATGGTATGGTAGTCGGTCTGGGAACTGGTTCTACTGCCTACTATTTCGTAGAAGAAATCGGTCGTCGGATTAAGGAAGAAGGTTTGCAGATTACTGCTGTGACAACTTCCAGTGTGAC
The DNA here is from genome assembly GCA_963535345.1 of uncultured Streptococcus sp. GTDB lineage: Bacteria > Bacillota > Bacilli > Lactobacillales > Streptococcaceae > Streptococcus. Next base: position 54,256 of record CAUSWL010000002.1, on the reverse strand, counting down.
CAGTAAACAGGCTGAAGGACTAAACATCCCGCTCAAGTCGATTGATCAAGTAGACTTTGTCGATGTGACGGTTGACGGGGCGGATGAAGTAGATAGCCAGTTCAACGGGATCAAAGGCGGTGGTGGTGCCCTTCTCATGGAGAAGGTTGTCGCAACGCCCTCAAAAGAATACATTTGGGTGGTAGATGAAAGCAAACTGGTCGAGAAACTAGGTGCTTTTAAATTGCCAGTAGAAGTGGTTCAGTATGGTGCAGAACAGGTCTTTCGTCGGTTTGAGCGAGCTGGCTACAAACCAAGTTTCCGTGAAAAAGACGGTCAGCGTTTTGTGACCGATATGCAGAACTTTATCATTGACCTTGCCTTGGATGTCATTGAAGATCCGATTACTTTCGGGCAAGAATTGGACCATGTCGTTGGTGTCGTAGAGCATGGCTTGTTCAACCAAATGGTGGATAAGGTCATCGTAGCGGGACGAGATGGTGTTCAGATTTTAACTTCAACAAAAGCAAACTAATCAAAAAAATAAGGAGACATACTATGTCAAAATTTAATCGTATTCACTTGGTGGTACTGGATTCTGTGGGAATCGGTGCTGCACCAGATGCCAATAACTTTGTCAATGCAGGGGTTCCAGATGGAGCTTCTGACACACTAGGACACATTTCAAAAACAGTTGGTTTGAATGTGCCAAACATGGCTAAAATTGGTTTAGGAAATATTCCACGTGAAACTCCTCTTAAGACTGTACCAGCAGAAATCAACCCAACAGGTTATGCAACAAAATTGGAAGAAGTTTCCCTTGGTAAGGATACTATGACTGGACACTGGGAAATCATGGGACTCAATATTACCGAGCCTTTCGATACTTTCTGGAACGGATTCCCAGAAGAAATCCTGACAAAAATCGAAGAATTCTCAGGACGCAAGGTTATTCGTGAAGCCAACAAACCATACTCAGGAACAGCTGTTATCGATGACTTTGGACCACGTCAGATGGAAACTGGGGAGTTGATTATCTATACTTCAGCTGACCCTGTTTTGCAGATTGCTGCCCACGAAGACATTATTCCTTTGGATGAATTGTACCGTATTTGTGAATACGCTCGTTCGATTACCCTTGAGCGTCCTGCTCTTCTAGGTCGTATCATTGCCCGTCCATATGTTGGTGAGCCAGGTAATTTCACTCGTACAGCAAACCGTCGTGACTTGGCAGTATCTCCATTTGCACCAACTGTTTTGGATAAATTGAACGAAGCTGGCATCGATACTTACGCTGTTGGTAAAATCAACGATATCTTTAATGGCGCTGGTATCAATCATGACATGGGCCACAACAAGTCAAACAGTCATGGAATTGATACACTCTTGAAGACCATGGGACTTGCTGAGTTTGAAAAAGGATTCTCTTTCACAAACTTAGTTGACTTTGATGCCCTTTATGGACACCGCCGCAATGCTCATGGTTACCGTGATTGCTTGCATGAGTTTGATGAACGCTTGCCTGAAATTATCGCAGCAATGAGAGAAAATGACCTTCTTTTGATTACTGCGGACCATGGAAATGACCCAACCTATGCAGGAACAGACCACACTCGTGAATATATTCCACTTTTGGCTTACAGTCCTTCCTTTAAAGGAAATGGTGTCATTCCAGTTGGACATTTTGCAGATATCTCAGCGACAGTTGCGGATAACTTTGGTGTTGAAACTGCCATGATTGGGGAAAGTTTCTTAGATAAATTGGTATAAGATGACGCGCTATGCTTTACTTGTTCGGGGCATTAATGTAGGTGGGAAAAATAAGGTTGTCATGTCGGAGCTACGTCAAGAATTGTCCGAATTGGAGCTTGAAAAGGTTGAAACCTACATAAACAGTGGCAATATTTTCTTTACTTCGACAGATCCCAAAGCCCGATTGGTTGAAAAGTTAGAGGCTTTCTTTGAAGTCCATTATCCATTTATTCAGAGCTTTTCCTTGCTGAGTCAGGAAGACTATGAAGCAGAGCTGGAGAATCTGCCAGATTGGTGGACCAGAGACCTGGCTCGAAAAGATGTGCTCTTTTACACGGAGAGCTTGGATGTGGATCAAGTCATCGAGAAAGTGAACAGTTTGGAACTGGAAGATGAAGTCGTTCATTTTGGAAAACTTGGGATTTTCTGGGGGAAATTCTCTGAGGAATCCTACTATGCAACTGCCTATCATAAGTACTTACTCAAGATGCCTTTTTATCGCCATATCACCATTCGCAATGCAAAAACCTTTGACAAAATCGGTCAAATGCTAAAAAAATAATAAAGGAGACACAATGACGTTTTTAAATAAGATCAAGGAAACAGCTGCCTTCCTGAAAGACAAGGGAATCCAAACGCCTGAGTTCGGTCTAATCCTTGGATCTGGACTTGGAGAATTGGCAGAAGAAATCGAAAATCCAGTTGTAGTAGACTATGCTGAGATTCCAAACTGGGGCCGCTCTACAGTAGTTGGTCACGCTGGTAAATTGGTATATGGTGACCTTGCAGGTCGAAAAGTCTTGGCTCTTCAAGGTCGCTTCCATTTCTACGAAGGCAATACTCTTGAAGTCGTGACTTTCCCAGTACGTGTGATGAAAGTTCTTGGATGTGAAGGTGTCATTGTAACCAATGCAGCTGGAGGGATTGGATTTGGTCCTGGTACCTTGATGGCTATCTCAGACCATATCAATATGACGGGGCAAAACCCATTGATGGGTGAAAACTTGGATGATTTTGGTCCACGTTTCCCTGATATGTCTAAAGCCTACACACCAGAATACCGTGCTACTGCCCATGAAGTGGCTAAAAAACTCGGTATCAAGCTTGATGAAGGTGTCTATATTGGTGTAACAGGTCCGACTTATGAAACCCCAGCAGAGATTCGTGCCTATAAGACATTGGGAGCAGATGCAGTTGGTATGTCTACAGTTCCTGAAGTTATTGTGGCAGCTCACTCGGGCTTGAAAGTTCTCGGTATTTCATGTATTACGAACCATGCTGCTGGTTTCCAAGAAGAACTCAACCACGAGGAAGTTGTGGAAGTGACAGAGCGTGTTAAAGGCGACTTCAAAGGCTTGCTTAAAGCGATTCTTGCTGAATTGTAATGTCATGAGAGTTCACTTTATTTTACATGAGACATTTGAGGTTCCAGGCGCATATCTAAAATGGGCTCTAGAACGAGGTCATCAAATTACATCAACAAAGGTTTATGAAAAAGAACCTCTTCCTGAAACAATTGACGGGATTGATTTTCTGATTGTCATGGGTGGTCCTCAATCACCTGATGAGGATAGAGAAAACTTCCCATACTATGATCCAAAGGCTGAGCTTGCTTTTATGAAAGAAGCGATTGCTGCAGATATTTATATTGTTGGTGTCTGTCTTGGTGCGCAACTCCTGTCTGTTGCCTATGGTGCGAAGTATGAACATAGTCCAGAGCGCGAGATCGGCGTTTATCCTGTGACATTGACGATGCAAGGTCTAACAGATCCTCATGTCAGCTTGTTCGGAAAAAACATAGAAACCGGCCACTGGCATGGTGATATGCCAGGGCTGACAGAGGATGCTGTTGTTCTTGCGACCAGTCAAGGTTGTCCACGTCAGATTATTCGTTTCAGTCCAAAACATTATGCCTTTCAGGCTCATTTGGAATTTGATCCAGACGCAATAGAGTTATTGATTGCTGCGGATGGTGAGGAGAAATTAAGAGAGCAAAGTGAAAAGTTGCCTTTTGTTCAAACACCAGAAGAATTACGTGGAAACGATTATTCTGAAATGAATGCAAAACTGTATGTATTTTTAGATTCATTGGTAAACTAGGAATTACAGAAAGGCAGAGTATCTGAGTTATAGTCAAACTCGGGCTAATTGTTCTGTGAAATATTTAATTTTAAAATCAAGAAAGAAAGGATGGGTAAACCGTATTTGTTGAACTGAATACGGGCGGAGAACTGTGTAAAAAAGATAAACTGTCTAGCATCTGCGATGCGTCGTCAGTTTCCTATTTTTACTTTGTTCTCTGTCGCTATCCTAAATATACAAAAAGAAAGGTAGAGTAAGGTGTTCAGATTTGAACACGAGCGGAAAACTTTTCTAAAACATTGAAAGGTAGGGTAGTTTGGTTTTGAATTGAACCCGAGCTATTCTCCTATTTATCATCAAAATTAAGAAAGAAAGGAATTGAACCCACCCTAAAAGCAGTGGGAAAAAGATAGTTGGTCTAGCGAGCATCGCTCACTGCGCCCAACTCCTATTTTCCCTTCGCTTTTTGACGGGTTTGGTATCTTATATTATGTCTATCCATATTGCTGCTCAGCAGGGTGAAATTGCTGATAAAATTCTTCTTCCTGGGGATCCTCTTCGTGCTAAGTTTATTGCGGAGAACTTCCTTGAAGATGCTGTTTGTTTTAACGAAGTGCGTAACATGTTTGGCTACACTGGTACTTACAAGGGTCACCGTGTATCTGTCATGGGAACTGGGATGGGGATGCCGTCCATTTCGATTTATGCGCGTGAGTTGATTGTGGACTACGGTGTGAAAAAATTGATCCGTGTGGGAACTGCGGGTTCATTAAATGAAGATGTTCACGTTCGTGAATTGGTCTTGGCGCAAGCAGCTGCGACTAACTCAAACATCATCCGCAACGACTGGCCACAGTATGATTTTCCACAAATCGCTAGCTTTGATTTACTAGATAAGGCCTACCATATCGCCAAAGAACTCGGAATGACTACCCACGTTGGGAACGTTTTGTCATCAGATGTCTTTTACTCAAACTACTTTGAAAAGAACATCGAGCTTGGTAAATGGGGAGTTAAGGCTGTGGAAATGGAAGCAGCAGCCCTTTACTACTTGGCTGCCCAACACCATGTTAATGCGCTAGCTATCATGACCATTTCTGATAGCTTGGTCAATCCAGATGAAGACACCACTGCAGAAGAACGCCAAAATACCTTCACTGATATGATGAAGGTTGGTTTGGAAACCTTGATTGCAGAGTAAAATGTAAAAGAAAATCCTGATTTCAAGTGGAATCAGGATTTTTTCATAGATGCGATTTTTTCTGGGTCTGGTGTAACGCGGAGGGTCTTTTGTCCTGTGTAGGTTACAAAACCGGGTTTGCCACCAGTTGGTTTATTGAGTTTTTTCACTTCAATCATATCTACCTGAACTAGATTTGACAAGCGCCCTTTGGAAAAGTAGGCCGCTAGTTCTGCCGCATCTGTTTTAACTTCATCAGATGGATCAAGATTTCCTGAGATGACGACGTGGCTTCCAGGAATGTCCTTGGCATGGAACCAAAGTTCCTCCTTGCGGGCCATTTTAAAGGTCAATTCCTCATTTTGCAGGTTGTTTCGTCCGACATAGATGATGGTCTTGCCATCGCTCGCCAGATACTGTTCTGGTTTTTTGCGTTTCTGAATTTTCTCGCGTTGGCGTCTTCTAATAAAGCCAGTTTGGATCAATTCTTCACGGATTTCAGCGATTTCCTCCAGCCCAGCTTGATTGAGAACAGTCTCGACACTTTCTAGATAAAGGATGGTAGCCTTGGTTTCCTCAATCAGCTCAGTAAGGTATTTGACTGCTTCTTTGAGTTTCTGGTAACGCTTAAAATAGCGTTGGGCATTCTGACTGGGAGTCAAGGCCTTATCAAGCGCAATGGTGATAGGTTGATTGGTGTAGTAGTTGTCCAAGGTAACCTGATCTTGGTCATTAGGCACTTGGTGGAGGAAGGTTGTCAACAATTCCCCTTTTTGGCGAAATTCCTCAGCATTGTCTGTTGCCAGTAATTCTTTTTCTTGTTTTTTCAGCTTATGTCGATTTTTTTGAAGTTCATTTTCAACGCGACGAATCAGTTCACTGGCTTGCTGTTTGACACGATCGCGCTCTGCCTTATCTTTGTAATAGGTATCCAGAAGATCAGAGAGACTGGCAAAAGGCTCTCCCACCTGATTTGCAAAAGGAACTGGGCTGAAAGAAGTCTCCGTTAGGTAAGGCTTGGTTTCTTGCTCGAAAAAGTTTCGGAAAGTAGACAGTTTATCACTGACAAGAATGTTTTCCAATTCATTTGCTGTATCGCGTCCTAAACCTTGAAAGAGGCTTTGAAGATTTTTTGCTGTTAGTTCTTGGGTTTGCAGAATTTCAAAGAGCTTTTCATCCTTGACAGTATAAGGATTGAGAGATTCGGTACTAGGCGGAGCAATATAGGTCGATCCTGGAAGCAAGGTGCGGTAGCTATTTTGTGAAAAGCCAACATGTTTGATGACTTCGAGGATTTTATGGCTACTTTTATCCACGAGGAGAATATTACTGTGTTTGCCCATAATCTCGATGATGAGCGTGGCCTGGATATGATCCCCAATCTCGTTTTTATTGGAAACTGTAATTTCCACGATACGGTCATTTTCCACTTGCTCAATCGACTCAATCAGGGCACCCTGCAAATACTTTCTCAAAACCATGATAAAAGTCGAAGGTTGGGCTGGATTTTCAAAAGTCGTTTGGGTTAGCTGGATGCGCCCAAAAACAGGATGGGCAGAGAGGAGCAGGCGATGGCTTTGGCGATTGCTGCGGATTTGCAAGACCAACTCTTGTTCAAAAGGTTGATTGATTTTCTGGATGCGACCATTGACCAACTCGCTTCGCAATTCCTCAACCATGTGGTGTAAAAAAAATCCGTCAAATGACATCGTTCTCTCCTTGTGATTGTATTCCATAGTATTATATCAAAAAGGTAGAATAAAATCATGGAAATGTGGTATAATAAAGCCAAGTAAAGAGAAACGAGAAGCACATGTATATTGAAATGGTAGATGAAACTGGTCAAGTTTCAAAAGAAATGTTGCAACAAACCCAAGAAATTTTGGAATTTGCAGCCCAAAAATTAGGTAAAGAAGACAAGGAGATGGCAGTTACCTTTGTGACCAATGAACGTAGTCATGAACTCAATCTTGAGTACCGTGACACAGACCGTCCGACAGATGTCATCAGCCTTGAATATAAGCCAGAGTTGGAAATTGCCTTTGACGAAGAGGATTTACTTGAAAATCCAGAATTGGCAGAGATGATGTCTGAGTTTGATGCCTATATTGGGGAACTGTTCATCTCTATTGATAAGGCTCATGAGCAGGCCGAGGAATATGGCCATAGCTTTGAGCGTGAGATGGGCTTCTTGGCAGTACACGGCTTTTTACATATCAACGGCTATGATCACTACACTCCGGAAGAAGAAGCGGAGATGTTCGGTTTACAAGAAGAAATTTTGACAGCCTATGGACTCACAAGACAATAAACGAAAATGGAAAAATCGTGACCTGATATCCAGTTTAGAATTTGCCCTCACAGGAATTTTTACTGCCATCAAGGAAGAACGCAATATGCGAAAACATGCAGTGACGGCTCTTGTAGTCATCCTTGCAGGTTTTGTTTTTCAGGTGTCACGAATCGAATGGCTCTTTCTCCTAATGAGCATTTTCTTGGTAGTAGCATTTGAGATTATTAACTCTGCTATTGAAAATGTGGTGGATCTAGCCAGTCACTATCACTTTTCTATGTTGGCAAAGAAAGCCAAGGACATGGCAGCAGGAGCCGTGCTGGTGGTTTCCCTTCTTGCTGCGGTGATTGGTGCACTCATCTTTCTCCCACGCATTTGGGATTTATTATTTTAAAGATTAAGAGGAAATTATGACATTTAAATCAGGCTTTGTAGCCATTTTAGGACGTCCCAATGTTGGGAAGTCAACTTTTTTAAATCATGTCATGGGGCAAAAGATTGCCATCATGAGTGACAAGGCGCAGACAACGCGCAACAAAATTATGGGAATTTACACGACTGATAAGGAACAAATCGTCTTTATCGACACACCAGGGATTCACAAGCCTAAAACGGCCCTCGGAGATTTCATGGTTGAGTCTGCCTACAGTACCCTTCGCGAAGTAGATACTGTTCTTTTCATGGTGCCTGCTGATGAAGCGCGTGGTAAGGGAGATGACATGATTATCGAGCGTCTTAAGGCTGCCAAGGTTCCTGTGATTTTGGTGGTGAACAAGATTGATAAGGTTCATCCAGACCAGCTTTTGTCTCAGATTGATGATTTTCGTAATCAAATGGACTTTAAGGAAATCGTTCCAATCTCAGCTCTTCAAGGGAATAACGTCTCTCGTCTAGTGGATATTTTGAGTGAAAATCTGGACGAAGGTTTCCAATATTTCCCATCTGATCAAATCACAGACCATCCAGAGCGTTTCTTGGTTTCAGAAATGGTTCGCGAGAAAGTCTTGCACCTAACTCGTGAAGAGATTCCGCATTCTGTTGCAGTAGTAGTGGATTCTATGAAACGAGATGAAGAGACAGACAAGGTTCACATCCGTGCAACTATCATGGTCGAGCGTGATAGTCAAAAAGGGATTATCATCGGTAAAGGTGGTGCTATGCTTAAGAAAATTGGTAGCATGGCCCGTCGTGATATCGAACTTATGCTAGGAGATAAGGTCTTCCTAGAAACTTGGGTCAAGGTCAAGAAAAACTGGCGCGATAAAAAGCTAGATTTGGCTGACTTTGGCTATAATGAAAAAGAATACTAAGTAGAGGTGGGCTCATGCCTGCTTCTTGTTTTTACAGAAGGAGGACTTATGCCTGAATTACCTGAGGTTGAAACGGTTCGTCGTGGCTTAGAAAAATTGATTTTGGGAAAGAAGATTTCGAGTATAGAAATTCGTTATCCCAAGATGATTAAGACGGATTTGGAAGAGTTTCAAAGGGAATTACCTGATCAGATTATCGAGTCAATGGGGCGCCGTGGAAAATATTTGCTTTTTTACCTAACAGACAAGGTTTTGATTTCCCATCTGCGGATGGAGGGAAAGTATTTTTTCTATCCAGACCAAGTTCCAGAACGTAAACATGCTCATGTTTTCTTCCAGTTTGAGGATGGTGGTACGCTTGTTTACGAGGATGTACGCAAGTTTGGTACAATGGAATTGCTGGCACCCGACCTTTTGGATGTCTACTTTATTTCTAAGAAACTAGGGCCTGAGCCAAGAGAGCAGGACTTTGATTTGCAGGTCTTTCAAGCTGCCCTAGCCAAGTCTAAAAAGCCTATCAAATCTCATCTCCTAGACCAAACCTTGGTAGCTGGTCTAGGTAATATCTATGTGGATGAGGTCCTCTGGCGAGCTCAGGTTCATCCAGCTAGACCTTCCCAAACTTTGACTGCAGAAGAAGCGTCAGCTATTCATGACCAGACCATTGCTGTTTTGGGACAGGCAGTTGAAAAGGGCGGTTCCACCATTCGGACCTATACCAATGCCTTTGGGGAAGACGGAACCATGCAGGACTTCCATCAGGTCTATGATAAGACTGGACAAGCATGTTCGCGCTGTGGGGCAGTGATTGAGAAATTCCAGCTCGGTGGACGAGGAACTCATTTTTGTCCTCAGTGTCAAAGGAGGGACTGATGGGAAAAATCATCGGAATCACAGGAGGAATTGCCTCTGGTAAGTCAACTGTAACAAATTTCCTAAGAGAGAAAGGTTTTCAAGCGGTGGATGCCGATGCAGTCGTCCATGATCTACAAAAACCCGGGGGTCGTCTTTATCAGGTTTTAGTCCAGCATTTTGGACAGGAAATCATACTTGAAAATGGAGAACTCAATCGCCCTCTCCTGGCTAGTCTCATCTTTTCAAATCCTGAGGAGCGGGAATGGTCTAAGCAAACCCAAGGAAAGATTATTCGTGAGGAATTGGCTGCACTGAGAGACCAGTTAGCCCAGACAGAAACGATTTTTTTCATGGATATTCCCCTACTTTTTGAACAGGACTACAGTGCCTGGTTTGATGAGACATGGCTGGTCTATGTGGATCGAGATGTTCAGGTGGAACGTTTCATGAAACGGGATCATCTTTCTAAGGAAGTAGCAGAGTCGCGTCTGGCAGCTCAGTGGTCTTTAGAAGAAAAGAAAAAATTGGCGAGTCATGTTCTAGACAACAATGGCAGTCGTGATCAGCTTGTGAGTCAAGTAGTGAAGTTACTTGAAGGAGGCGATAGCTGTGCAAGAGATTAGTTGGAAAGAGAATCTTCGTGTTGCCTGGTTCGGTAGTTTTCTAACGGGCGCCAGCATTTCCTTGGTCGTTCCTTTCATGCCTATCTTTGTAGAGCAGTTGGGAATTGAAGGAGACCAAGTTGCTTTCTATGCTGGATTAGCCATCTCAGTTTCGGCTGTTTCAGCAGCTCTAGTTTCTCCCATCTGGGGTATTCTTGCTGACAAATATGGACGAAAGCCCATGATGATTCGAGCAGGTCTTGCCATGACCATTACCATGGGAGGTTTGGCCTTCGTGCCAAATATCTATTGGCTACTCTTTTTGCGCTTGCTTAATGGTGTATTTACTGGATTTGTCCCCAATGCAACAGCCTTGATTGCTAGTCAGGTACCTAAAGATAAGTCTGGAGCGGCTCTGGGGACTCTATCTACAGGTGTAGTTGCGGGAACACTGACGGGCCCCTTTGTTGGAGGCTTTATTGCTGAAATTTTTGGCATTCGTAATGTCTTTTTATTGGTAGGTTCTTTCTTATTTTTAGCTGCAATCCTAACCATTTTCTTTATCAAGGAAGATTTTCAGCCAGTGGCTAAGGAGAAGGCTATCCCAACGAAAGAAGTATTTTCTTCTTTCAAGTATCCTAGGCTTTTAGTGAATCTATTTTTGACGAGCTTTGTCATTCAATTTTCAGCTCAATCAATTGGTCCCATTCTGGCTCTCTATGTGCGGGACTTAGGGCAGACTGAGAATCTCCTCTTTGTATCAGGATTGATCGTATCCAGCATGGGATTTTCTAGCATGATGAGTGCTGGAATTCTAGGAAAACTTGGCGATAAGGTAGGGAATCATAGATTGTTGGTCGCGGCGCAGATTTATTCCGTCATCATTTACCTTCTTTGTGCCCATGCAACCAGCCCCCTTCAACTTGGCTTGTATCGTTTTCTCTTTGGTTTGGGAACGGGAGCTCTCATACCAGGAGTCAATGCCCTTCTCAGCAAAATGACTCCAAAATCAGGTATTTCAAGGATTTTCGCTTTCAACCAAGTCTTTTTTTACCTCGGTGGAGTGATTGGACCTATGGCGGGATCCGCAGTTGCAGGATATTTGGGCTACCATGCTGTCTTTTATGCGACAGCAGCCTGTGTAGCTTTCAGTTGTTTATGCAACTTAGTACAATTTAGATCATTATTAAAAGTAAAGGAAATCTAGTGCGAGTAAAAATCAATCTCAAGTGCTCCTCTTGTGGCAGCATGAATTATCTAACCAGTAAGAACTCCAAAACCCATCCAGACAAGATTGAGGTGTTAAAATATTGTCCAAAGGAAAGAAAAGTAACTTTACATCTTGAATCTAAGTAGAATTTATGGTAAAATAATAGGGATTTTAAGGAGTTTGATATGTATAACCTATTATTAACCATTTTATTAGTATTATCTGTTGTGATTGTGATTGCGATTTTCATGCAACCAACCAAAAACCAATCCAGCAATGTATTTGATGCCAGCTCAGGTGATTTGTTTGAACGCAGTAAAGCACGCGGTTTTGAAGCTGTAATGCAGCGTTTGACAGGGATTTTAGTCTTTTTCTGGCTAGCCATTGCCTTAGCATTGACGGTATTATCAAGTAGATAAGAAATGGGCAGGACTAGGTCTTTGCCTATTTTTATTTTTATACTCTTCAAAAATCAAATTCAAACCACGTCAGCGTCGGCTTGTCGTATATGTGTTACTGACTTCGTCAGTTCTATCCACAACCTCAAAACGGTATTTTGAGCAACCTGCGACTAGCTTTCTAGTTTGCTCTTTGATTTTTATTGAGTATTAAATGATGTTTGAGAAGGTCTTACAGTAAAAGAAAATTAAAAAATCTAGAAAGAAAACATGAAAGATAAAATTAAAGAATATTTACAAGAGAAGGGGCGAGTGACGGTAAATGATCTAGCTCAGGCTCTCGGAAAGGATGGGTCCAAGGATTTCCGTGAGTTGATTAAAACCCTGTCTCTGATGGAAAGAAAGCACCAGATTCGTTTTGAAGATGATGGTAGTTTATGTCTGGACCAAAAGAAGAAACATGAAATTACCCTCAAAGGGATTTTTCATGCCCATAAAAACGGCTTTGGCTTTGTCAGTCTAGAAGGCGAAGAGGACGATCTTTTTGTAGGGAAAAATGATGTCAACTATGCCATTGATGGCGATACCGTTGAAGTGGTCATCAAGAAAGTTGCTGACCGCAACAAGGGAACTGCTGCAGAAGCAAAAATTATCGATATCTTAGAGCATAGCCTGACGACAGTTGTCGGGCAAATCGTTTTGGATCAGGAAAAGCCCAAGTATGCGGGCTACATCCGTTCAAAAAATCAGAAAATCAGCCAACCCATCTATGTGAAGAAACCGGCTATCAAGTTGGAAGGTACTGAAGTTCTCAAGGTCTTTATCGACAAATACCCAAGTAAGAAACATGATTTCTTTGTTGCTAGTGTCCTTGATGTGGTGGGGCACTCGACTGATGCTGGGATTGACGTTCTTGAAGTCTTGGAATCCATGGATATTGTTTCAGAATTTCCAGAAGCTGTTCTCAAGGAGGCAGAAAGTGTACCAGATGCTCCGTCTCAAAAGGATATGGAAGGTCGTCTTGATTTAAGAGATGAGCTTACCTTTACCATTGACGGCGCGGATGCCAAGGACTTGGACGACGCAGTTCACATTAAGCCTTTGAAAAATGGCAATATGGAACTGGGAGTTCACATCGCAGATGTTTCCTACTACGTGACTGAGGGGTCTGCCCTGGACAAGGAAGCCCTTAACCGCGCGACTTCTGTCTATGTAACAGACCGAGTGGTACCAATGCTTCCAGAGCGTTTGTCAAATGGTATCTGCTCCCTCAATCCTCAAGTCGATCGCTTGACCCAGTCTGCCATTATGGAAATTGATAAACACGGTCGTGTGGTTCATTACACCATTACCCAAACTGTTATCAAGACTAGTTTCCGTATGACCTATAGCGCTGTCAATGATATCTTAGCTGGCGACGAGGAAAAAAGACAAGAGTATCAGAAAATTGTTCCTAGTATCGAGTTAATGGCCAAGCTTCATGAAAGGCTAGAAAGCATGCGTGAGAAGCGTGGTGCCCTTAACTTTGATACCAGCGAAGCTAAGATCTTGGTGGATAAAAAAGGCAAGCCTGTGGATATCGTTCTTCGCCAACGTGGTATTGCTGAGCGGATGATTGAGTCCTTCATGTTGATTGCTAATGAAACGGTTGCCGAGCACTTTAGCAAGTTGGATCTACCTTTCATCTATCGAATTCACGAGGAGCCCAAGGCTGAAAAAGTTCAGAAGTTTATTGATTACGCCTCTAGTTTTGGTTTACGAATTTATGGAACTGCCAGTGAGATGAGCCAGGAGGCGCTTCAAGACATCATGCGTGCTGTTGAGGGAGAACCTTATGCAGATGTATTGTCCATGATGCTTCTCCGTTCTATGCAACAGGCTCGCTATTCAGAGCACAATCACGGTCACTATGGTCTTGCTGCAGACTACTACACTCACTTCACCAGCCCTATTCGCCGTTATCCGGACCTTCTAGTCCATCGAATGATTCGGGATTACGGCCGTTCTAAGGAAATAGCAGAGCATTTTGAACAAGTGATTCCAGAGATTGCAACCCAGTCTTCCAACCGTGAGCGTCGTGCCATCGAGGCGGAGCGTGAAGTCGAAGCCATGAAAAAGGCTGAGTACATGGAAGAATACGTGGGTGAAGAGTACGACGCAGTTGTATCCAGCATTGTCAAGTTTGGTCTCTTTGTCGAATTGCCAAATACAGTTGAAGGCTTGATTCACATTACTAATTTGCCCGAATTTTATCATTTCAACGAGCGTGACTTGACTCTCCGTGGGGAGAAATCAGGCACAACCTTCCGTGTAGGGCAGCAGATTCGCATTCGGGTTGAAAGAGCGGATAAGATGACAGGTGAGATTGATTTCTCCTATATCCCAAGTGAGTTTGATGTTATCGAAAAAGGCTTGAAACAAGCTGGGCGCAAAGACAGAGGTCGTGGTTCAAATCGCCGTTCAGACAAGAAGGAAGATAAGAGAAAATCAGGGCGCTCAAATGATAAGCACAAGCATTCACAAAAAGACAAGAAGAAAAAGGGGAAGAAACCTTTTTACAAAGAAGTAGCTAAGAAAGGAGTCAAGCATGGCAAAGGGCGAGGGAAAGGTCGTCGCACAAAATAAAAAGGCGCACCACGACTATACAATCATAGATACGCTAGAGACAGGAATGGTCCTGACCGGAACTGAAATCAAGAGCGTTCGAGCTGCTCGAATCAATCTCAAGGACGGCTTTGCCCAAGTAAAAAATGGGGAAGTCTGGCTGAGCAATGTTCATATCGCCCCTTACGAAGAGGGCAATATCTGGAACCAGGAACCAGAACGTCGTCGTAAACTTCTGCTCCATAAGAAGCAAATTCAAAAATTGGAACAAGAGACCAAAGGGACAGGAATGACCCTTGTTCCCCTCAAAGTCTATATCAAAGATGGCTACGCTAAACTCCTTTTAGGACTTGCTAAAGGGAAGCATGACTATGACAAACGGGAGTCGATCAAGCGACGTGAACAAAACCGCGACATCGCGCGTGTGATGAAAGCTGTCAACCAGCGTTAAGAAGAGGAAGTAAAATGGAAAAATTAATTGCCTATAAACGGATGCCCTTGTGGAATAAACAAACCATGCCTGAAGCTGTTCAGCAAAAGCACAATACTAAAGTCGGCACTTGGGGAAAAATTACTGTCTTGAAGGGGGCACTCAAGTTTATTGAGTTGACTGAAGATGGTGAGGTTCTTGCTGAGCACCTCTTTGAAGCGGGTGCTGATAATCCTATGGCTCAACCGCAAGCCTGGCACAGAGTAGAAGCTGCCACAGATGATGTGGAATGGTACTTGGAATTTTATTGTAAAGCAGAGGATTATTTCCCTAAGAAATACAGTAGCAATCCAGTTCATTCGGAGGTTTTAGAAGCTGTACAGACCGTGAAACCTGGAAGAGCCTTGGATTTGGGTTGTGGTCAGGGGCGTAACTCTCTCTTTCTCGCACAGAATGGTTTTGATGTGACAGCTGTGGACCAAAATGAATTGTCCCTTGAAATCTTGCAAAGCATCGTAGAGCAAGAGGATCTAGACATGCCTGTCGGACTTTATGATATCAATTCAGCCAGCATTAGCCAAGACTATGATTTCATCGTATCGACAGTTGTTCTGATGTTCCTACAAGCGGACCGCATTCCAGCTATTATCCAAAATATGCAGGAGCACACCACGGTCGGTGGCTATAACCTTATCGTCTGTGCCATGGATACAGAGGATTATCCTTGCTCGGTTAACTTCCCATTTACCTTTAAAGAAGGAGAGTTGGCCGACTATTACAAGGATTGGGAATTGATTAAGTACAATGAAAATCCAGGACATCTGCACCGTCGTGATGAAAATGGCAATCGCATTCAACTACGCTTTGCGACTATGTTAGCTAAAAAGATCAAGTAAATCAAACATATACAAGCGAATAGTAACCGATTTGCAAGGTTTCTATTCGTTTTTGTTTGCGTTGGTTGATTGGGACGAGCGGGAATTTATGCTATACTAGAAGTAGGAAATCAAAGTAGTAGAACTGTGTTGCTGATACTCTCAGTGCAAGAAAGTCTTTATGATGGAGGTGGTCGAATGACGAGTCTTTTGGTGGAACTGTATGATCGGCATGTATTGGAAAAGAATGTCTACCAAGCCTTTATCAGTGATTGTGACGAGATTCTTTTTCTATCTTTGACGAAAATAAGCAATGAAGAGAAGCTCTCTCTCCGTCAGTTTATCATGGAAGAGGTACCTCATATTCAACGAGTGACCTTTCGTCAGTTATCCTTAGAACAACTAGCAGACCAGTTAGATTATTGTCTAGCAGGCTATGACCAGGTTCTTCTTGATGTTTTTGGTGGGGATTCGCTACTAGCCTTATCTCTCTATCAATACGGCTTGGATCGCCACCTCCCCATCGTAGCCATGGATGTCGAACGAGGAAAACAATACAAGTGGGTGGCTGGTCAGTTAGAAAAAGAAGACCTAGACATTCCAACCCTAAGCATCCAACAGCTGATCGCCTTGCGTGGCGGAAAAATGCTCAAATCAAAACGCCCTATCCACTCAGCTCAGCAAATTGCAGCCATCAAAAAGCTAGCCAGCTCTGCTATTTCCAATCCTGCTCACTGGTATCAAGTGACCCAATTTTTCTCTCTAGCTAAGACCAATGACCTGCATGCTGAGACAGAAAAGATACTGGAAAACAATGGCAGGTATTATCACTATCCAAAATCCCTTATTCCTTTACTTGTGGAAGCAGGAATGCTTTGTATTGAAAGCGAAGACAAGAAACGAGTAGCATACAGCTTTCCAAGTCAAGAAGCTCAAGTTTTTTGCCGCAACAAGGGGCATATTTTAGAGGTGTATCTTTATCTCTTGGCGCTGGAATCGCAGCTGTTTGATGAGTGCATGATAGGTGGTGAGATTGATTGGAATGGCATCTTTCCAGAGGCAGACAATGTTCAAAATGAGATTGATGTCATTCTGAGAAAGGGGCGCTCAATTACCTTTATCTCCTGCAAGATGACAGATTTATCAGTTGAAGCCATCAATGAACTAGAAGTCTATGCCAATCATTTTGCCGGGGAAAGTTGCCTCAAGTTAATTGTCTGTACGGGGAAAATCAATCCTGTTTATGCCAATCGCTGCCAAGAATACGGCGTGCTGGTCATTAGAAGTGATCAGATTTCCAATCTCATTCCCATGCTAAAAAAATATTCTAAGAGACAAAAAAGATAAGAAATAGTATTATGAAAGGATGGAATTCCAGTCTTTTTTAGTTCTTTTTCGAATAAATGAGAAAAGGAGGTAGACCATGTTTGTAGCCAGAGATGCCAAGGGAAAATTGGTAAATGCCCTCGAAAAAGATGTGACCAAGCAAGCTTATACTTGTCCAGCCTGTGGAGGCGGACTACGGTTACGCCAAGGACAGAGCATTCGAACGCACTTTGCCCATGAAAGGTTAAGAGATTGCATCGCTATATTCGAGAATGAAAGTCCAGAACACTTGGGAAATAAAGAGGCTCTTTATCATTGGGTCAAGAAGGACAATCAAGTCGCCTTAGAATATAGTCTGCCCGGGATCCAGCAGGTTGCGGATGTTCTCGTCAATGGGAAACTAGCACTGGAGGTTCAGTGCAGTCCCTTGTCTCAAAAGCTTTTAGGTCATAGAAGTCAAGGATACCGCAGCCAGGGCTATCAGGTTATCTGGCTACTGGGAGAGAAACTCTGGTTAAAGGATCGATTAACACAACTGCAAAGGGGATTTCTCTATTTTAGTCAAAATATGGGATTCTATGCTTGGGAACTGGATCTCAAAAAGCAAGTTTTGAGACTCAAATATCTTCTGCATCAGGACCTACGTGGCAAGCTTCATTTTCAGGTCAAAGAATTTCCCTATGGTCAAGGAAATCTCTTGGAAATTCTACGATTTCCTTATCAAAAACAAAAGCTAGCTAGTTTTACAGTTTCTCAAGATCCAACTATCTGTCACTACATTCGTCAACAGTTGTACTACCAAACGCCTTACTGGATGAAGAAGCAAGAAGAGGCCTATCATCAAGGAGACAATCTATTAAACCGTCAACTAGACGACTGGTATCCTCAAGTCAAGCCGATAGAACCAGGAGATTTTTTGCAGATTGAAACGGATTTGACTAGCTATTATAGAAATTTTCAGGCCTACTATCAAAAAAATCCGAAAAATAATCGCCAAAAGCTCTACCCACCAGCCTTTTATCACTTATATTTCTCAAAAAATATGGTAAAATAGAAAGGATGGAGGAAACTTATGGTATTACAACGACATGAAATAATTGAAAAAGATACATGGGATCTTTCGACAATCTACCCAACAGACCAGGCTTGGGAAGAAGCCTTGAAAGATTTAACTGAAAAAGTACAAACAGCATCTCAGTATGAGGGACATCTCTTGGATAGCGCAGACAGTCTACTTGAGATTACAGAATTTTCACTTGACTTGGAACGCCAAGTTGAAAAGCTTTATGTCTATGCGCATATGAAAAATGACCAGGACACGCGTGAAGCCAAGTATCAAGAGTACTATGCTAAGGCAATGACCCTATACAGTCAGTTAGAACAAGCCTTTTCATTCTATGAACCTGAGTTTATGGAGATTAGCGAAGAGCAGTATGCGGTCTTCCTAGAAGCTCAACCAAAACTCCAAGTTTACAAACACTTTTTTGACAAGCTCTTGCAGAAGAAAGACCATGTTCTTTCGCAACGTGAGGAAGAATTGCTTGCTGGAGCAGGAGAGATCTTTGGCGCTGCTAGTGAAACTTTCGCTATTTTGGACAATGCGGATATTAGCTTCCCATATGTCCTTGATGACGAAGGCAAGGAAGTGCAACTCTCACACGGTACTTACATCCGCTTGATGGAGTCTAAAAACCGTGAAGTGCGTCGTGGTGCCTATGAAGCCCTTTATGCGACTTACGAGCAATTCCAACACACTTATGCTAAGACCTTGCAGACAAATGTTAAGGTGCAAAACTACCGTGCCAAAGTTCGCAACTATAAGAGTGCTCGCCATGCAGCTCTCGCAGCAAACTTTGTTCCAGAAAGTGTCTATGACAATCTAGTTGCAGCAGTTCGCAAGCACTTGCCACTTTTGCATCGTTACCTAGAACTTCGTTCTAAAATCTTGGGTATTTCCGACCTCAAGATGTACGATGTCTACACACCGCTATCGTCAGTAGATTATAGCTTTACCTACGAGGAAGCCTTGAAAAAGGCAGAAGAAGCCTTGGCGGTTTTAGGTGACGACTACTTGAGCCGTGTCAAACGTGCCTTCAGCGAGCGTTGGATTGATGTCTATGAAAATCAAGGCAAGCGTTCTGGTGCCTACTCTGGTGGATCATACGATACCAATGCCTTTATGCTTCTCAACTGGCAGGACAATCTAGACAATCTCTTTACCCTTGTCCATGAAACAGGTCACAGTATGCACTCTAGCTATACTCGTGAAACCCAACCTTATGTTTACGGAGATTATTCTATCTTCTTGGCTGAGATTGCCTCAACGACTAACGAAAATATCTTGACAGAGAAATTGTTGGAAGAAGTAGAAGACGATGCAACTCGCTTTGCTATTCTCAATAACTTCCTAGACGGTTTCCGTGGAACAGTCTTCCGTCAAACTCAATTCGCTGAGTTTGAACACGCCATCCACCAAGCAGACCAAAATGGAGAAGTCTTGACAAGTGATTTCCTCAATAAACTCTACGCTGACTTGAACCAGGAGTACTATGGACTCAGCAAGGAGGACAATCCTCAGATCCAATACGAGTGGGCACGTATTCCACATTTCTACTATAACTACTATGTTTATCAATATTCAACTGGTTTTGCAGCTGCTTCAGCCTTAGCTGAAAAGATTGTCCATGGTAGTCAAGAAGACCGTGACCGCTATATCGACTACCTCAAGGCAGGTAAGTCAGACTATCCGCTCAATGTTATGAGAAAAGCGGGAGTGGATATGGAGAAGGAAGACTATCTCAACGATGCCTTTGCAGTCTTTGAACGCCGCTTGAACGAGTTTGAAGCCCTTGTTGAAAAATTGGGACTATCTTAAGATGGTAGAGTCTTATAGTAAAAATGCCAATCACAATATGCGTCGGCCTGTCGTCAAGGAAGAAATCGTTGAACTCATGCGCCAGCGTCAAAAGCAGGTGACAGGTTCCTTGAAAGAATTGGAGACCTTCGCTCGCAAGGAAAACATTCCCATTATTCCCCATGAAACGGTCGCGTATTTTCGATTTCTCATGGAGACTATACAGCCCAAGAACATTTTGGAAATTGGGACGGCTATCGGTTTTTCAGCACTCTTGATGGCGGAACATGCGCTAGATGCCAAGATTACAACTATTGACCGTAATCCAGAAATGATAGGCTTTGCCAAGGAAAACTTTGCCCAGTTTGACAGTCGTAAGCAAATCACCTTACTTGAAGGTGATGCTGTTGATGTTTTATCTACTTTGACAGAAACATATGATTTTGTCTTTATGGATTCGGCCAAGTCAAAGTATATCGTCTTTCTGCCTGAAATCCTCAATCACTTGGAGGTTGGTGGAGTAGTCGTCTTGGATGATATTTTCCAAGGAGGAGATGTTGCCAAGGACATCATGGAAGTCCGCCGTGGTCAACGAACCATTTACCGTGGTTTGCAAAGACTTTTCGACGCAACTTTGAACAATCCAGGTCTAACAGCGACTCTAGTTCCACTTGGAGACGGCATTCTCATGCTAAGAAAAAATCTAGCAGAAGTAGAGCTTCCTGAGAGCGAATGATTTTCAGGTAAATTTAAGAAATTATAGTAAAATAGATAAGGTAACACTTATCGTAAAAGGAGTAAAAATGAAGAAAAAACTTATGGCAGGAGCCATCACACTTTTATCAGTAGCAACACTTGCAGCTTGTTCAAACAGTTCTGAAGGAAAAGATTTGATCAGCATGAAGGGCGATGTGATTACAGAGCATCAATTCTTTGAAGAAGTAAAGAACAATCCAACTGCACAACAAGTCTTGCTCAATATGACCATCCAAAAAGTATTTGAACAACAATATGGGTCAGAGGTAACAGATAAAGATGTGGATGACGCCGTTGCTGAGGAACAAAAGAAATACGGCGATAGCTACAACAGCGTGCTTCAACGTGCAGGTATGACACCTGAGACTCGTAAAGCTCAAATCCGTACCAGCAAATTGGTTGAATTAGCGGTTAAAAAGGCTGCTGAGAGTGAGTTGACAGACGAAGCCTACCAAAAAGCTTTTGAGTCTTACACACCAGATGTAACAGCTCAAATCATCCGTTTGGATAATGAAGACAAGGCAAAAGAAGTACTTGAGAAAGCTAAAGCAGAAGGTGCGGATTTTGCTCAGTTGGCAAAAGACAACTCTAACGACGATAAAACAAAAGAAAATGGTGGAGAAATCACTTTTGACTCTGCTTCAACAGAACTTCCAGAACAAGTCAAGAAAGCAGCCTTTGCCTTGGATGTGAACGGGGTTTCTGATGTGATTACAGCTACTGGAACACAAGCCTACAGTAGTCAGTTCTACATCATCAAAGTAACGAAGAAAACAGAAAAATCTTCTAATATCGAGGATTATAAAGAAAAATTGAAGACCATCATCTTGACTCAAAAACAAAATGATTCAGCCTTTGTTCAAGGAGTAATTGGTAAAGAATTGCAAGCAGCAAACATCAAGGTTAAAGACCAATCATTCCAAAACATCTTCACCCAATACATCGGTGGTGGTGACTCAAGCTCAAGCAGCAGTTCTTCATCTAACTAAGTAAGCAAAAAACAAATCTCAAAAGAGATTTGTTTTTTTATACCTGATACGAGAAAATGAGTAAAATTCGAAGGATTAAAGGATAAGAGTTTTTTTCTTTCTGAAAAAGTGGTATAATAGCAATCAAAACTAGAAAATAAAACGGAATTGGGAACAGAAGCGTCTGTTCCTATTAGAGTGGTGAAATATGAAAATTAGCAAAAGGCACCTACTAAACTATTCCATTTTGATTCCTTACTTCCTTTTATCGATTTTGGGACTGATTGTGGTGTACTCGACAACGAGTGCAACCTTGATCGAAGAAGGAAAAAGTGCCTTTCAATTGGTGCGTAACCAGGGGATCTTCTGGATAGCTAGTTTGATTCTGATTGCCTTAATCTATAAATTAAAATTAGGTTTCCTAAGAAACGGACGTCTTATTTTTATCGTAATGATTGTGGAGATGGTTCTTTTAGCTCTGGCGCGACTGGTCGGAACACCTGTTAATGGAGCATACGGATGGATCTCTGTAGGACCTGTAACGATTCAGCCTGCGGAATACCTTAAGATTATCATCATCTGGTACCTGGCGCATCGATTTTCAAAACAGCAAGATGAGATTGCGGTTTATGACTTCCAGGTTTTGACACAGAATCAGTGGCTACCTCGAGCTTTTAACGACTGGCGTTTTGTTCTGCTAGTTCTGATTGGTAGCCTGGGAATTTTCCCAGACTTGGGAAATGCGACCATCTTGGTCTTGGTGGCGCTCATCATGTATACCGTAAGTGGAATCGCCTATCGTTGGTTCTCAACCATTCTGGCTCTCTTGGCAGGGAGCTCAATGTTAGTCTTGTCTGTCATTCGCTTTGTTGGGGTTGAAAAGTTCTCTAAAATTCCTGTATTTGGTTACGTTGCTAAACGTTTTAGTGCCTTCTTTAATCCTTTTAATGACTTGGCGGGTGCAGGACACCAGCTCGCAAATTCCTATTATGCAATGGTAAATGGTGGCTGGTTCGGGCTGGGATTAGGGAATTCTATCGAGAAGCGTGGTTATCTGCCAGAAGCCCATACGGATTTCGTCTTTTCGATTGTTATTGAGGAGTTTGGATTCGTAGGAGCCGGTATGATTTTGGCTTTACTCTTCTTCTTGATTTTACGAATCATCTTGGTTGGTATTCGAGCAAAGGACCCTTTTAACTCTATGGTTGCTATTGGTGTCGGAGGAATGATCCTTGTTCAGGTCTTTGTCAATATCGGTGGGATTTCAGGGTTGATTCCTTCTACAGGGGTAACCTTCCCCTTCCTTTCACAAGGTGGGAACAGTCTATTGGTATTATCCGTAGCCATCGCGCTTGTACTAAACATTGATGCCAGCGAAAAACGTGCCAAACTTATCAGAGAATACGAGAATCAAATCGATGAAAATCTGTAAGGATTGAATGGAAAGGAAAGTATATGTCTCTTCAAAAATTAGAAAACTATAGTAATAAAGCAGTCGTCCAAGAAGAAGTCTTGATTCTGACTGAGCTATTAGAAGATATCACAAAAAATATGCTAGCGCCAGAAACCTTTGAAAAGATTATCCAGTTGAAGGAATTATCAACTAGCGAGAATTATCAAGGGCTCAATGACCTAGTGACCAGTCTTTCGAATGAAGAAATGATTTACATTTCACGCTATTTCTCAATCCTTCCACTTTTGATTAATATCTCTGAGGATGTGGATTTGGCCTATGAAATCAATCACCAAAACAATGTGGACCAAGACTATCTAGGGAAACTATCTACAACGATTAAAATGGTAGCTGAAAAAGAAAATGCAGCTGAAATTTTAGAAAAGTTAAATGTCGTTCCCGTCTTGACCGCTCATCCAACGCAAGTACAACGCAAGAGTATGCTGGACTTGACCAACCATATCCATACGCTTTTGCGCAAGTACCGTGATGTCAAACTTGGCTTGATTAATAAAGAAAAATGGCACACAGATCTACGTCGTTACATTGAAATTATCATGCAAACGGACATGATTCGTGAGAAAAAATTGAAAGTAACCAACGAAATCACCAACGTGATGGAGTATTACCAAAGTTCTTTCCTGAATGCTGTTCCGCGTTTGACGGCTGAGTATAAAAAATTGGCTAAAGAACAAGGTATCGAGCTTCAGCATCCAAAACCGATTACCATGGGGATGTGGATCGGAGGAGACCGTGATGGAAATCCTTTCGTAACTGCGGAAACTCTTAACAAATCAGCCTTGACTCAGTGCGAAGTCATCATGAACTACTATGATGAAAAGATTTATAATCTTTATCGTGAATTTTCACTTTCAACCAGCATCGTGAATGTCAGTGACAAGGTCCGTGAGATGGCGCTGAAGTCACAAGATAACTCGATTTATCGTGAAAAAGAACTCTATCGTCGTGCCCTCTTTGACATCCAAGCTAAGATGCAGGCAACCAAGGCTTATTTGATTGAAGACAAGGACCTTCAGCCTAGATATGCCACTGCAGATGAATTCTATCAAGATTTGTTGGCCATTCGCGATTCTCTCCTTGAGAACAAAGGAGAATACCTGATTTCAGGAGAATTTGTAGAGTTGATGCAAGCTGTCGAAATCTTTGGTTTCTACCTTGCTTCTATCGATATGCGCCAAGACTCTAGTGTTCACGAAGCCTGTGTAGCTGAATTGCTAGCATCTGCTGGTATCAATGATCACTATAGCGATCTATCTGAAGATGAAAAATGCGCACTCCTCTTAAAAGAGTTGGAAGAAGATCCTCGTATCCTCTCAGCGACTCATGCTGAAAAGTCAGAACTGCTTGAAAAAGAACTCTCTATCTTTAAAGCTGCGCGCAAATTGAAGGATAAACTAGGTGAAAATGTCATTCGTCAAACCATCATTTCTCACGCAACCAGTGTATCTGATATGCTAGAGCTAGCCATCATGCTCAAGGAAGTCGGCTTGGTTGATGCTCAAAAAGCCCGCGTTCAGATTGTTCCCCTCTTTGAAACGATCGAGGACTTAGACCATTCGGAAGAAACCATGAGAAGATATTTTTCTCTTCCTTTGGCTAAAAAATGGATTGCTTCAAAAGATAACTATCAGGAAATCATGCTCGGCTACTCTGATAGTAACAAGGACGGTGGTTACCTGTCCTCGTGTTGGACTCTCTATAAAGCGCAACAACAACTGACTGCTATTGGGGATGAATTTGGCGTTAAGGTCACTTTCTTCCACGGTCGCGGTGGTACTGTGGGTCGTGGTGGTGGACCAACTTATGAAGCTATTACGTCTCAACCACTCAAGTCTATCAAGGACCGTATCCGTCTGACTGAGCAGGGAGAAGTGATTGGAAACAAATACGGTAACAAAGATGCAGCCTACTATAACCTTGAAATGTTGGTTTCTGCAGCCATTAACCGTATGATTACCAAGAAGAAGAGTGATACCAATACGTCAAATCGTTACGAAGCTATTATGGATCAAGTAGTGGACCGTAGCTACGATATCTATCGTGATTTGGTCTTTGGAAATGAACATTTCTATGACTATTTCTTTGAATCAAGTCCAATCAAAGCTATTTCAAGCTTCAATATCGGTTCGCGTCCAGCTGCTCGTAAGACCATCACTGAAATTGGCGGTTTGCGTGCTATTCCTTGGGTCTTCTCATGGTCACAAAGCCGTGTCATGTTCCCTGGGTGGTATGGTGTGGGATCAAGCTTTAAAGAGTTTATTGATCAAGATCCAAAGAATATCGAGTTCCTTCGAGACATGTACCAAAACTGGCCTTTCTTCCAATCTTTGCTTTCCAATGTAGACATGGTCTTGTCTAAGTCTAACATGAACATTGCTTTTGAATATGCCAAGCTCTGTGAAGACGAAGAAGTACAAGCTATCTACTACACTATTTTAGATGAATGGCAGTTGACTAAGGACGTTATTTTAGCTATCGAAGGTTATGACGAACTCTTGGCAGAAAACTCTTATCTAAAAGACAGTCTAAACTATCGTATGCCTTACTTTAATATCCTGAACTACATCCAGTTGGAGTTGATCAAACGTCAACGTCGCGGCGAATTGTCAGCAGACGAAGAAAAACTGATCCATACAACTATCAACGGAATTGCAACTGGTTTGCGTAATTCAGGCTGATATTCTACAAACTTCCTCCTTTTTCAAGGGGAAGTTTTTGAATTGTTTAAAAAATTCTAAAAAT
The DNA here is from genome assembly GCA_963535345.1 of uncultured Streptococcus sp. Taxonomy (GTDB): domain Bacteria; phylum Bacillota; class Bacilli; order Lactobacillales; family Streptococcaceae; genus Streptococcus. The sequence continues at coordinate 28,566 of CAUSWL010000002.1, read as the reverse complement.
AAGCTTGACAAGTAGTTGAAAAATGATATAATTTAAACATTCAGAAAGTAATCATGCTCATTTTATAGAGAGTCTGTGGTTGGTGAAAGCAGATAGATGAAATTGATGAAATTGGGCTGAATGTACTTAAGAATTTGAAATCATAAAAATTCGGTGAGCACACCTTACAGTGCAACTCGTTATTGCGAGAAAGAGCGATAGGGATATTCCCTATAATTGAGGTGGCACCGCGCATCGACGTCCTCACACAAGTTTTTTGTGTGAGGACTTTTTCTATTAGGAGGATGATGATGGAATTTAAACGATGGCGTCGCTTGTTTTGTTGAAAAGAGCATTATACAAGTGATTTAAAAGGAGAAAGAAAAATGAAAAATAAACGTTTGATTGGAATTGTCGCTGGATTAGCAGTATTGGTGGTGGCTAGCTTGATTTATTCATCTATGAATAAGCCATCAGCTAAAGAAGAGCAAAAGGTTGCTAAGGTTGGTGTCCTTCAATTTGTTAGTCACCCATCCTTGGACTTGATTTACCAAGGGATTCAAGATGGACTAGCTGAAGAAGGCTATAAGGACGACCAGGTAAAAATCGACTTTATGAACTCTGAAGGTGATCAGAGCAAGGTTGCAACCATGAGTAAACAATTGGTTGCTAATGGAAACGATGTTGTTGTTGGGATCGCGACACCAGCGGCTCAAGGACTCGCTAGTGCTACAAAAGACCTACCAGTTATCATGGCTGCTATTACAGACCCAATCGGTGCTAACTTGGTCAAAGACTTGAAAAAACCAGGAGGCAACATCACAGGGGTATCAGACCACAACCCTGCTGAACAACAAGTAGAGTTGATAAAAACTCTCACACCAAATGTCAAAACAATCGGAGCTCTTTACTCAAGTAGCGAAGATAACTCAAAAACACAGGTAGAAGAATTCAAGGCTTATGCTGAAAAAGCAGGTTTGACAGTCGAAACATTTGCCGTTCCTTCAACAAATGAAATTGCTTCAACAGTCAATGTTATGACAAGCAAGGTCGATGCAATTTGGGTTCCAATTGACAATACCATTGCATCCGCATTCTCAACAGTTGTTTCAAGTAATCAAACAGCTAAAAAGCCAATCTACCCAAGTGCCACGGCCATGGTAGAAGCAGGTGGATTAGCATCTGTAGTAGTTGACCAACACGATCTTGGAGTGGCTACTGGTAAAATGATTGCCAAAGTTTTGAAAGGTGAAAAACCAGCTGATACGCCAGTTAATGTCTTTTCAACTGGTAAGTCAGTGATTAATAAAAAACTAGCGCAGGAACTTGGTATTACCATTCCTGAGTCCGTTCTAAAAGAAGCGGGACAAGTGATTGAATAAAGATAAAGGAGGAGCTGGACACATCTCCTCCCATTTTTACTAAAGAAAGAAATGAGTGAAAGATTATGATAGTATCCATTATTTCTCAGGGAATGGTCTGGGCGATTTTAGGTTTGGGAATCTTTATGACTTTCCGAATTTTGAATTTCCCTGATATGACTACTGAAGGTTCTTTTCCTCTTGGGGGAGCAGTAGCTGTAACCTTGATAACACAGGGAGTCAATCCGTTTTTGGCGACCTTAGCTGCAGTAGGTGCGGGCTGTCTAGCTGGAATGGCGACGGGTCTTTTGTATACTAAAGGAAAAATCCCAACCCTCTTATCAGGGATTCTGGTCATGACTTCTTGTCATTCCATCATGCTCATGATTATGGGACGTGCCAATCTGGGGCTTCTTGGAACCAAACAAATTCAGGATGTCTTGCCTTTTGATTCAGACCTTAACCAACTCCTGACTGGATTAATCTTTGTAGCTCTTGTTATTGGCCTTATGCTCTTTTTCCTTGATACCAAACTAGGTCAAGCCTACATCGCTACAGGTGACAATCCCGATATGGCTCGTAGCTTTGGTATCAATACGGGACGTATGGAACTCATGGGTTTGGTTCTCTCAAATGGGATTATCGCGCTTGCAGGGGCCTTAATTGCTCAACAAGAAGGATACGCGGATGTCTCTCGAGGAATTGGCGTGATTGTCGTAGGGCTTGCTAGCTTGATTATTGGTGAGGTTTTGTTCAAGAGTTTGACCCTGGCAGAGCGACTCATGACCATCGTCGTTGGCTCTATCGCTTATCAGTTCCTCGTTTGGGGAGTTATTGCTCTTGGGTTTAATACAAGTTATCTTCGTTTGTACAGCGCCTTGATTTTGGCAGTTTGCCTTATGATTCCAACCTTCAAAAGCAAATACCTGAAAGGAGTCAAGTTTAGCAAATGACAGCAATTGTAGAATTAAAAAATGCTACCAAAGTCATCACGAATGGCTTTGACGAAGAAAAAATCATTCTGAATGATGTTTCTCTTGAAATTTTCGAACATGATTTCATTACCATCTTAGGGGGAAATGGAGCGGGGAAATCAACGCTTTTTAACACGATTGCAGGTACCTTACCTTTAACAAGTGGAAGTATCCGTATCATGGGGGAGGACGTGACGAATTTTTCACCTGAAAAGCGGGCTAAGTACTTGTCTCGCGTCTTTCAGGATCCTAAGATGGGTACGGCTCCCCGTATGACAGTGGCGGAAAATCTCTTGATTGCCAAGTTTCGTGGTGAGAAGAGAGGACTCCTGCCTAGAAGGCTTTCAAGCCATAGGGAAGAGTTCCAGACTACCATTGAAAAGGTTGGAAATGGTCTTGAAAAACATCTGGACACTCCTATTGAGTTTCTTTCAGGTGGACAACGTCAGGCCTTGAGTCTCTTGATGGCAACTTTGAAACGACCAGAGTTGCTCTTGTTGGATGAACACACAGCAGCCCTTGACCCAAAAACAAGTGTGGCATTGATGGAATTAACAGATGACTTTGTCAGCAAAGATCATCTAACAGCCTTGATGATTACCCACCATATGGAAGATGCACTGAAGTATGGAAACCGTCTGATTGTCATGAAGGAAGGTCGCATCATCCAAGACCTCAATAAAGAAGAAAAAGCTAAGATGAAAATCTCAGACTACTATCAATTATTTGAATAGATGAACTTTATTTTCATTAAAAAATAAAGAAGAAAAACTTAGAAGCATTAAAGTGTTTCTGAGTTTTTTATATTCTCTTGAAATCTAAAAAATAAGGAAAAGAGAATTACGGAAAGCGTATGAAATGGTTTACTTTTTTTCAGAAATAAGCTATACTAGTTTACGTGAAACTATGATAAGATGGAGGTATTGTGTATGGTTGACAAACAAGTCATTGAAGAAATCAAAAACAATGCCAACATTGTGGAAGTCATAGGTGATGTGATTTCTTTACAAAAGGCTGGACGGAACTATTTAGGGCTCTGTCCTTTTCATGGTGAAAAGACCCCTTCTTTCAACGTTGTGGAAGACAAGCAGTTTTATCACTGTTTTGGCTGTGGTCGTTCAGGAGATGTCTTTAAGTTTATCGAAGAATACCAAGGTGTGTCCTTCATGGAAGCCGTTCAGCTCTTAGGAGAGCGCGTCGGTATTCAACTAGCTACGCCGGTACAGTCTCGTCCCCAACAAACTTCCCCTCATCAAGCTCTATACGATATGCATGAAGAAGCTGCCCGTTTTTACCATGCCATCCTCATGACGACAAAGATGGGAGAAGAAGCAAGGGCTTATCTCTACAAACGCGGATTGACAGATGATGTTCTGAAGCACTTCCAGATTGGACTAGCTCCAGCAGAGAGAACTTATCTCTATCAACGTTTGGCTGACAAGTTTGAGGAAAAGGATTTATTGGATTCGGGCTTGTTTTATCTGTCAGATGGTAATCAATTTTATGATACTTTTTTTGGACGAATCATCTTTCCTTTGACCAATGACAAGGGACAGGTCATTGCATTTTCAGGTCGTATCTGGCAAGAAACTGACAGTCAGACTGCCAAATATAAAAATAGTCGCTCGACTGCAATTTTTAACAAGAGTTACGAATTGTATCATTTGGACAAGGCAAAAAAGGGAACAGGTAAGATTACAGAGCTCTATCTGATGGAAGGCTTCATGGATGTGATCGCAGCCTACCGTGCTGGTATAGAAAATTCTGTGGCTTCCATGGGAACAGCCTTAAGCAAGGAGCATGTTGACCACCTCAAACGCTTTACCAAAAAAATTGTTCTCAGCTATGATGGCGACAAGGCAGGGCAGGCAGCAACAGCCAAGGCTCTAGAGGAGTTAAAAGACTTCTCAGTGGAGGTTGTTCGAGTACCTGATGCCATGGACCCAGATGAGTATTTGCAAAAGAATTCTGCTGAAGACCTGGCTTACCTTTTAACCAAGACTCGTATCAGTCCTATAGAGTTCTATATTCACCAGCTCAAGCCTGATAATAGTGATAACTTGCAGGCGCAAATTGAGTTCATTGAAAAGATTGCGCCCCTAATCGCCAAAGAAAAGTCTATCACTGCCCAGAATTCTTATATCCACATTCTGGCGGATAATCTACCTTCTTTTGATTACCAGCAGGTGGAGCAGATTGTAAATGAAAGTCGCATTGTTCAGAGGCAGGAAAGAGTCAAAGAGGAGCAACCTCCAGCAGCGATTAGTATACCTGTAACGCGGCAACTGACAGCAGTTATGAGAGCAGAGGCTCATCTCCTTTATAGGATGGCTGAGAATCCAGTTGTTTTAAATGACTACCGATTAAGAGAAGATTTTTTCTTTGATACCCCAGAATTTCAAATTCTTTACGAATTATTAAGTGAGCAGGGAGAAATCGGCTCAGAGGAGCTTTCTCATCAGACACCTGAGGTTGAAAATGCTTGGTACCACGTGCTTAGTCTGGATTTGCCAGCTGAGATGTCGCCTCAAGAGCTAGCGGAGGTCGAAGCGACTCGAAACCGTGCCCTCCTCAGCAAGGACAACTTAAGAATTAAAAAGAAAGTGCAGGAAGCTAGTCATGTAGGAGATACAGACACAGCCTTGGAAGAATTGCAACGATTGATTTCCCAAAAGAGAAGAATGGAGTAATAATGGCAACAAAACAAAAAGAAGTAACCACATTTGATGTGCAAGTAGCAGACTTTATCCGTAACCACAAAAAAACAGGAACAGCAACAGATGACGAAATCAATTCAAGTCTGGTTATTCCTTTTACCCTCGATGCAGACGGCATTGAAGACCTTTTGCAACGGATTCAGGATGCTGGAATTTCTATCACAGATAATGAAGGAAATCCAAGTGCGCGTGTGCTTAGTGCAGAAGAAGAACCAGAACTCAGTGATGAGGACTTGATTGGCTCAACCTCTGCCAAGGTTAATGACCCAGTCCGTATGTATTTGAAGGAAATTGGGGTTGTTCCTCTCTTGACCAACGAAGAGGAAAAAGAATTGGCCTTAGCAGTTGAGGCTGGTGATATCGAAGCCAAACAACGTCTTGCAGAAGCCAACCTTCGTTTGGTGGTTTCGATTGCTAAGCGCTACGTAGGGCGTGGTATGCAATTTCTTGACTTGATCCAAGAAGGCAACATGGGCTTGATGAAGGCAGTGGATAAGTTTGACTACTCTAAAGGATTTAAGTTCTCAACTTATGCAACTTGGTGGATTCGTCAGGCAATCACTCGTGCCATCGCTGACCAGGCCCGCACTATTCGTATCCCTGTCCACATGGTTGAAACCATTAACAAGCTTGTTCGTGAACAGCGTAATCTCCTTCAAGAATTGGGACAAGATCCAACTCCTGAACAAATCGCTGAACGTATGGATATGACACCTGACAAGGTCCGTGAAATCTTGAAAATCGCTCAAGAACCAGTATCACTTGAAACACCGATTGGAGAAGAGGACGATAGCCATCTTGGGGACTTTATCGAAGACGAAGTGATTGAAAATCCAGTAGACTACACAACTCGTATCGTTTTGCGTGAGCAGTTGGATGAAGTCTTGGATACTCTCACAGACCGTGAAGAAAACGTCTTGCGCCTTCGTTTCGGTTTGGACGATGGGAAAATGCGTACTCTTGAAGATGTTGGTAAAGTCTTTAACGTGACTCGTGAGCGTATCCGTCAGATTGAGGCCAAGGCTTTGAGAAAATTGCGCCAACCAAGTCGTAGCAAACCCCTTCGTGATTTTATTGAAGACTAAGAGTGAGGAATAACATGGCTTATACAGAAGAGCAAATTGAAACGATCAAAACACGCATTTTAAATGCTTTGGAAGAAGTCATCGACCCTGAGTTGGGGATTGATATTGTCAACCTAGGTTTGATTTATGAAATTCGTTTTGATGGTGAAACAGGTCACACTGAAATTGATATGACCTTGACAACTATGGGCTGCCCACTGGCTGACCTTTTGACAGACCAGATACACGATGCGATGACTGATGTGCCTGAGGTAACCAATACCGAAGTTAAATTGGTCTGGTATCCAGCTTGGACGGTTGAAAAAATGAGCCGATACGCGCGTATCGCCCTAGGAATTAAATAAAGACTAAAAAAATGAGAGAGACGATTGGAAAATAGGATAATTTTATCCTTTTTCCAATCGTCTCTTCTTTCTTTTGCTGATTTTCTGGAAATAAAATGGTATAATGAAAGGTATGGAAAACGAAAAATTGCGTATTAATATGCTAAGCTCAAGTGAAAAAGTAGCTGGTCAAGGAGTGTCAGGAGCTTATCGAGAATTGGTTAGTCTCCTTCACCGCGAAGCCAAAGACCAGTTGATTGTTACAGAGAATCTTCCTGTAGAAGCGGATGTAACTCACTTTCATACCATTGATTTCCCCTACTATTTATCTACTTTCCAAAAGAAACGCTCTGGGAGAAAAATTGGCTATGTGCATTTTTTGCCTGATACGCTTGAGGGGAGTTTGAAGATTCCATTTTTCCTAAAAGGAATTGTCAAACGCTATGTTTTTTCCTTTTACAACCGAATGGAACACTTGGTGGTGGTCAATCCCATGTTTATCGAGGATTTAGTGGCTGCTGGTATTCCGCGTGAAAAAGTAACTTATATTCCAAATTTTGTAAACAAAGAAAAATGGCATCCATTACCAGCTGAACAAGTTGCTCAACTCCGGAAGGAAATGGATCTCGCGGAAGATCAGTTTGTCGTAATCGGTGCGGGTCAGGTTCAGAAACGTAAAGGAATTGATGATTTTATCCGTCTTGCTGAGGAATTGCCAGAAATTACCTTTATCTGGGCAGGTGGTTTTTCATTTGGTGGGATGACAGATGGTTATGAACGCTACAAGAAGATAATGGACAATCCACCCAAAAATCTTATTTTCCCTGGAATTGTGTCACCGGAACGGATGCGGGAACTTTACGCTATGGCGGATCTATTCTTGCTACCAAGTTACAATGAATTATTCCCTATGACTATCTTAGAGGCTGCTAGTTGCGAGGCTCCTATTATGTTAAGAGATTTGGATCTGTATAAGGTTATTCTTGATGGGAATTATCGTGCTACAAGTGATGTTTCCGAGATGAGAGAAGCAATCCTAGAATACAAGAATGACCCTGAAGCCTTAAAGGACTTGAAAGAAAAAGCTCGTGAGATTTCCAAAGAGTACTCTGAGGAGCATTTGTTGGAAATCTGGTTAAAATTTTATCGAGAACAGGCTGCTTTGGGCAAAAAGTGAGGTAATTTATGCGAATTGGTTTATTTACAGACACCTATTTCCCTCAAGTTTCCGGGGTTGCGACTAGTATACGGACCTTGAAAACTGAGCTTGAAAAGCAAGGACATGCAGTTTTTATCTTTACAACGACTGATAAAGACGTAAACCGATACGAAGATTGGCAAATTATTCGCATTCCGAGTGTCCCTTTCTTTGCGTTTAAGGATCGACGATTTGCCTACCGAGGTTTTACAAAGGCACTTGAAATTGCCAAGCAGTATCAACTCGATATTATTCATACCCAGACCGAATTTTCTCTTGGTTTGTTAGGGATTTGGATTGCTAGAGAATTGAAAATTCCAGTTATTCATACCTACCATACCCAATATGAAGACTATGTGCATTACATTGCTAAGGGCATGCTAATTCGTCCGAGTATGGTAAAATATTTGGTGCGTGGCTTCCTTCATGATGTAGATGGCGTGATTTGCCCTAGTGAGATTGTTCGTGACCTTTTATCGAAATACAAAGTCAAGGTTGAAAAGCGGGTCATCCCAACTGGAATTGAGCTGGCTAAGTTTGAACGACCTGAGATCAAAGAGGAAAACTTACAAGAGCTTCGTTCGAAGTTAGGTATTCAGGAAGGCGAGAAAATGCTGCTGAGTCTTTCTCGTATCTCCTTTGAGAAGAATATCCAAGCAGTCTTAGCAGCCTTTGCGCAGGTTTTGAAAGAAGAAGACAAGGTGAAGTTGGTTGTTGCTGGAGACGGACCTTATCTGGACAGTCTGAAAGAACAAGCAGGGAAATTAAACATACAAAAACATGTGATTTTTACAGGTATGATTGCTCCAAGTGAGACAGCCTTGTACTATAAGGCAGCAGATTTCTTTATTTCTGCTTCTACTAGTGAAACCCAAGGATTGACTTATCTAGAGAGTCTAGCCAGTGGAACGCCTGTTATTGCTCATGGCAACCCCTATCTTGAAAATCTGATCAATGATAAAATGTTTGGGACTCTCTACTATGGAGAACGAGAGCTTGCAGGAGCTATCCTTGAAGCATTGATCGCTACTCCTGATATGTCTGAACAAAAGTTAGCGGATAAGTTGTACGAGATTTCGGCTGAAAATTTTGGGAAACGAGTTCATGAGTTTTACCTTGATGCTATTATCTCAAATAACTTTGAACATGAGTTACATGATGGACAACCTGTCACTCAGCGCTTCTTAAAAACGATTCTTTATCTACCTCAACAGGCTGTTACAAGCCCAGTAAAAGAATCCAAGCGTATTTTAAGAGCGTCTCGAAAACAATTGTCTAGCATCAGAGATTATTGGAGAGACGAATTCAAATAATAGAATAAGAGGAAGAAAAAATGAAAAAATTAATGAGAAGCGGAAAAGATCAAAAAATTGGTGGAGTATGCGCAGGAGTTGCTCATTATTTTGATATTGATCCAACAATTGTTCGTGTCATTTGGGCTGTTCTTGCATTTTGTTATGGGACAGGAGTCCTTGCTTATATCATTTTATGGTTGATTGCACCAGTTTCGACAGAATATTAAATTAGAATTATATAGAAAAAGGAGAAGTTATGGCTTTTGGAGATAACGGAAAACGTAAAAAAACTTTGTTTGAAAAGGTGACACTTGTTGTCGTGCTTATCATGTTGTTTGTAACCCTTGCTGGTATCTTTGCAACTGCGCTTGGAGCTTTCAGTAGATTCTAAGCAAGCTACGAGGATAGAAACAATAACTAATGACTGGGTTCTCCCCAGCCTTTTTAAAGTGAGAAGAAAATATGAGTATGTTTTTAGATACAGCCAAGATTAAGGTCAAGGCTGGTAATGGTGGCGATGGTATGGTTGCCTTTCGCCGTGAAAAATATGTCCCTAATGGCGGTCCTTGGGGTGGTGATGGTGGACGTGGAGGTAACGTTGTTTTCGTGGTAGACGAAGGCTTACGTACCTTGATGGATTTCCGCTATAACCGTCATTTCAAGGCTGATTCCGGTGAAAAAGGAATGACCAAAGGAATGCACGGACGTGGTGCAGAAGATCTACGTGTTCGCGTGCCACAGGGGACTACTGTACGTGATGCAGAAACTGGCAAAGTCATTACAGACTTGATTGAACATGGTCAGGAATTTATCGTGGCTCATGGCGGTCGAGGTGGTCGTGGAAATATCCGTTTTGCCACTCCCAAAAATCCTGCACCTGAAATCTCTGAGAATGGAGAGCCAGGTCAAGAACGTGAGTTGCAACTGGAATTGAAGATTCTAGCGGATGTCGGCTTGGTCGGTTTCCCATCTGTCGGAAAGTCAACTTTGCTTAGTGTCATCACTTCAGCTAAACCTAAAATCGGTGCTTACCACTTTACTACGATTGTCCCTAATTTGGGTATGGTTCGTACACAGTCAGGTGAATCTTTTGCAGTAGCAGACCTTCCAGGTTTGATTGAAGGGGCTAGTCAAGGTGTTGGTCTTGGAACCCAGTTTCTTCGTCATATCGAACGCACTCGAGTTATCCTCCATGTCATCGATATGTCAGCTAGTGAAGGACGTGATCCTTATGAGGACTACCTTGCTATCAATAAGGAATTGGAATCCTATAATCTTCGTCTCATGGAACGTCCACAGATTATCGTGGCCAACAAGATGGATATGCCTGAAAGTCAGGAAAATCTGAAAACTTTCAAGGAAAAGTTGGCTGCAAACTACGACGAGTTTGAGGAACTTCCAGCCATTTTCCCAATTTCTGGATTGACCAAGCAAGGGTTGGCGACTCTTTTGGACGCGACAGCTGAATTGTTAGACAAGACTCCAGAATTCCCGATTTATGATGAATCCGATATGGAAGAAGAGACTTACTATGGCTTTGACGAGGAAGAAAAAGCCTTTGAGATTAGTCGTGATGATGATGCGACATGGGTACTTTCTGGTGAAAAACTAATGAAACTCTTTAACATGACCAACTTTGACCGTGACGAATCGGTCATGAAGTTTGCCCGTCAGCTTCGTGGTATGGGGGTTGATGAAGCCCTTCGTGCGCGTGGAGCCAAAGATGGCGATTTGGTCCGAATTGGTAAATTTGAATTTGAATTTGTAGACTAGGAGATTGATATGGGAGATAAACCGATATCATTCCGAGATGCAGATGGCAATTTTGTTTCTGCAGCAGATGTATGGAATGAAAAGAAACTAGAAGAATTATTTAATCGTCTCAATCCTAAACGCGCTCTTCGATTGGCGCGTACAAAGAAAGAAGAAACACAGTCAAAGAAATAAAAAATTCCCGTGATCTTTTAATCACGGGATTTGTTTTATTCACTAAAGAAAAATGGTGGCGCATATTTTTTAAGACTCTCAAAACAAGCCTGCGCTTTTGTAGCATCTTCACAGATAATCATGCAGACATCGTCTCCACAAAGAGTTGCAACGACATCTGGAAAGGCCAAGGAATCAATTACAGATCCAAATGATTGGGCTAAACCGGGTAAAGTTTTCAAAATAACTTGGTGTTGCACCGGACGCAACATAACAAGAGCATCTTCCATATAGTTTTCAAGACGTTTTTCCCATTTGGAGATAGACCCTGTATTTAGCACATAGTAAGAATTATCCTCTTCGCGCACTTTTGAAAGGTTCATGGTTTTGATATCGCGTGATAGGGTAGCCTGAGTAACTTGGATATCATTTTCCGCTAACAAGGCTTGTAATTCAGCTTGTGTATGGATTTTGTTTTTTGAAACGAGGGCGCGGATAAGTTGGTGTCTGTGTTCTGATTTGTTCATAAAGTAAGTACTCCTTTTACAAGGTACAGTAGCGTGGACTGAACGATAACGTCAGTCGGGTGGTAGGCGGTATTGTCACGTATGATGATTTCGCAGTCAGTAGGATAAAGAACTAGATGGAGAGATTCTCCTTCTTTTAACTTTGTCACTAGTTGCGTGCAGATAAACTGGGTAGCAATCCGTTCATCTACATTGATGTTCTTTAATGACAGTGAATCATTCAATTTGGGTAGCTTTTTGTCACGGCTTGTTGTGAATTTACTCTAAATGTAATTCACAGTGATTTCCAACATGTGGTCTAGTAGCGTGTATGATAAATGGTTACACATGTTGGTTAGAGGGAGTATCTTTTGTCCAAGTTCTATCTAGGGCTTCTAAAATGCTTTCAGATGAACTGGATTTGATACAAAGTTTATGTTTGATTCGACTGTTCAAGTGGAAAACTTCGGTTATAGGAAGTTCAATGGTCAAATTCATTAACTTTTCCTTTGAATATTTCCATATTGAAAGTCTGGTAGATTATACCTTTTGACAAGGTAGGATAAGACTAGACTGTGCTAAATCAACAGTCAAGTGATAGTCTGTATTATCTCGAATTGTAATCTCAAAGTCTGTGGTGTAGAGAACCAAACGGAGAGTATCTCCTTTTTTAAGTTTGTAGATAGTTGGTTGAAGCTCTAGCTTGAAGTCCATCCATTCATTTGGTTGGATTTCTTCAATCGTCAAGAGATTGGTTCGATTTTGAAGATTAAGGTAGCCTTTGGTGATGACACGTTGGGCACTTGGGTTGAATGGTAGTTCACAGAGATTTTCTAACATGTGGTAACGACCATTATCAATGGTTCTAGCACTTAAAACAGCTGGATAAGGCTGCAGATATTTCTTTTGTCCAAGTTCTAGCAGTTGGGCTGATAATAAGCCCTTGTTCGTACTCGATTTGACACGAAGTTTCAGCTCCACTCTCCCATTTAAGTGAAGGTTTTGACTTACTGGAAGGTCAATGGTGATCTGATTGGCTTTTCCTTGGTAAAGTTCGGTGTTGAAGATCTGGTAAGTCTTTCCATAACGATCAAAATCTTTTTGATCATACTGGTTTTGAATCACTTTTTCTTCAGTTCCAAGAGAGAAGGTATGCAGTTCATCCTGTTTGCCAAAGTTATCAAGACCTTGCCATTTTTGCGGTGCGATATTGTCCTGCCAGATGACAGTCGGAAGTTGATAGCTTGAGTCAAGTCCTAGCAATTTCATACTTAACAAGGCATTCATGGACTCGCGGAAGTCGATCGACTGCCAGTTGTTCATATAGACATGGGCACCATGATGGAAAAAGAGGTGCTTATTGATATGGCTAGGAAGGGCATGAAACATCTGGTAAACATGAAGAGGTTTGACGTTCCAATCCTGGGAACCATGCGTAAAGACGACCTCAGCTTGAACCTTGTGAGCATTGAGCAGATAGTTGCGGTCATGCCAAAACTGATTGTAGTCACCAGTCTTGCGATCGAGTTTCTCTTTAACCTTTTCTAAGTCTGCTTGATGAGCTTCATTGCCACGAATATAGTCACCAGCTTGGAGGTTGCGGGAGTAGGTCAGTTCAGCAAGTGAGTCAAAATCCTCACCCGGATAACCACCTGGGCTGGTTACTAGACCATTTTCCCGATAGTAGTTGTACCAAGAGGAAATACCTGCTTCTGCGATGATGACTTCTAAGCCATCAACACCAGTGGTGGCAAGACCATTAGACATGGTACCTAGATAAGAAATTCCTGTTGTTGCGACTTTGCCGTTTGACCAGTCAGCTTTGACTTGGCGTTTGCGCGTGTGATCCGTGAAAGCACGACAACGACCATTGAGCCAATCAATGATATTTTTATAAGCTTCAATCTGCTGGTAGTCACCATTGGTCATGAGCCCTTGGGAATCCCTGGTTCCAACACCCGATACATAGAGATTGGCAAATCCACGTGGGAGGAAGTAGTCATTGAGTGTGTATGAGCTATTGATATGAGATAGCTTTTCTTCAGCTTCTAAGACGACTTCTGCTTGACCATGAGGTTCGACTAAATTCAGCTTAGGTTCCTCAAGTTCAATGGTGTGGGGCGGTTTGACCTCAAGCTCCCCTTCCATTTTGTAGAGAGCCTTGTCACTGGCTTTGTCGTTGGTCCCTTGGTGATAAGGGTTGGCAGTCATGACTGAAGGCATCTGTCCATCATAACGCGGGCGAATAATGCTGACCTTGACTAAGTCAGGGAGACCGTCGTTATCAGTATCCACACGACTCTCGACATACACGACTTCACGAATGACATCATGAGTAGAGAAGGTTGCCAAGCTCTTACCGTTAAAGTAGTGGTAGTGATTATCTTCTGAAATGAGTCCATCACTAACAAGCTGATCAATGAGCGTATTTCCTTTTTTCGTTCGGGTATTGAGTAACTGATAAAGATTTTCAATGAGATCTCCATAAACAATAGGAAAACCAGTTTCTTTACGAAACTGTTCGGCATCCTCAAAGTCAACAAGATAGCTAAATCCTAAAAGTTGAAAAACTACTGTGTAGAAAATCTCCGCAGTTAACTCACGGTCTGACTGGAAAAAAGTTACTAAATCTGTTTCTTTATCCGCAGCCAAAGTCGATAAGGCATAATCCGTGTTAGAATAAGTGAAAAAACTCCAACGAATGAAGTCTTCAAACTGTCTTTTTAAGGACAGTTGGGGTGACAGCTTTAGACCAAGACCTTCTAATTCTGCAAATCGTTGAGAACTAGTGGTTGGTTGATAGCTGAATTGATTAAAACGCATGTTTCTCTCCTTTGAAAACAAACTGAATTTATTATATCAAAAAAGAGGGAAAAATGGAATAAATAAACTTAAATGAAATAAATTTCTTAAACCAGCATATCTATTTGGTAAGTTATTATAAAATACTGAATAAATACCATAGAAGTAAGCCTTTTTCTAGAGATTTTTATATGTAAAACTGCATATAACTCCTATCTTTATTATACTTCGTTTGGTATAAATATATCTAAATTTACATTTAAAACTATTATATAATATTAATTTTTATTTTCTTCCTTTGAAAAGTGAAGAATTTAACACTAAGAAGAGAAGAAGTTTGTAACTGAGGATATTGAAAAGAAAGTGCAGAGTTGCTTCAATATCCAGCTTAAAATGGTATAATAGTAGTAAAACGAAAGCAAGGAGGAGAAGAAATGATTGCACAGCTCGACACCAAGACTGTTTATAGTTTTATGGAAAGTGTGGTTTCGATTGAAAAATATTTACAAATGGCTAAAGAATACGGCTATTCTCACCTTGCTATCATGGATGTGGATAATCTCTATGGAGCCTATCATTTTCTAGAAGCAACTCGTAAGCATAGCATTCAACCTTTAGTCGGTCTAGAAATGACCTTGGTCAAAGATGAGGAGAATCTCTCTCTACGTTTTCTAGCCCTATCCACTAAAGGTTATCAAGAGTTGATGAAGTTATCCACTTTAAAAATGACTGGACGGAAAAATTGGTCTGACTTCACCTCCCACCTCGAAGATGTTGCTATTATTGTTCCCTATTTTGAGGGAATCGAACAGTTAGATTTGGGGCACGATTATTTTATCGGTGTCAGTCTAGATACTCCTCAAGAAGTCTTTACTAGACCAATTCTTCCACTCTATCAGGTCAACTCTTTTGAAAAAGAAGATATTCAAGTTTTACAAATCTTATCAGCAGTCAAGGACAATGTCAGTCTGAGAGAAGTGGATCTGCATTCACAACAAGGGATTTTTTTACCTGCCTCAGACTTGGAAGCACGGTTTAAAAATCGCTTCCCTCAGGCGCTTGCCAATCTCCAAGGTCTGATAGAGAATGTAAGCTATCAAATCGACCCAAGTTTAAAACTCCCTCGCTTTAATCCTGAAAGACCAGCGGTCGAAGAACTTAGAGAGAGAGCTGAGCAAGGCTTGAGTGACAAGGGGCTAACCTCAGCTATCTATCATGAGCGACTGAATGAGGAATTAGCTGTGATTCATGATATGGGCTTTGACGACTATTTCCTTGTAGTTTGGGATTTGCTCCGTTTTGGACGTTCCCAAGGATATTATATGGGAATGGGGCGTGGTTCTGCGGTTGGTAGTCTGGTGGCTTACTCACTGGATATTACAGGAATTGATCCGGTTGAAAAGAACTTGATTTTCGAACGCTTTTTAAATCGTGAGCGATACACCATGCCTGATATTGATATCGACATCCCTGATCTTTATAGGCCGGAGTTCATTCGCTATGTTCGTGATCGGTATGGTAGTCAACATGTGGCACAGATTGTTACCTATTCGACTTTTGGAGCAAAACAGGCAATTCGTGATGTTTTCAAACGTTATGGTGTCCCTGAGTACGAATTAACTAATATTACGAAAAAAATCAGTTTTCGAGATACGCTAACGACAGCCTATGAAAAGAATTTACAGTTTAGGCAGGTCATCAATAGCAAAATGGAATATCAAAAAGCTTTTGAGATTGCTCGAAAGATTGAAGGGTATCCTCGACAGACTTCTATCCATGCAGCTGGGGTCGTTATGAGTGACCAGGACCTGACGGACTACATTCCTCTAAAATATGGTGAGGATATGCTCATCACTCAGTATGATGCTCATGGTGTTGAAGCTAATGGCCTTTTAAAAATGGATTTCCTCGGTTTACGTAACCTGACTTTCGTACAAAAAATGCAGGAATTGCTTGCGGAGTCAGAGGGCGTTCATCTAAAAATCGAAGAGATTGACCTGGAAGACAGTGAAACTTTAGCCCTCTTTGCAGCTGGAAATACCAAGGGGATTTTCCAATTTGAACAACCTGGCGCCATTCGACTCTTGAAACGAGTTCAGCCGCAAGTCTTCGAAGAGGTAGTAGCCACAACCTCACTCAACAGACCGGGGGCAAGTGATTATATTGATAATTTTGTCGCTCGGAAGCATGGTAGAGAAAAGGTGACGGTGTTAGACCCTGCCTTGGAGGACATTCTGTCATCAACCTATGGCATTATGCTCTATCAAGAGCAAGTCATGCAGGTAGCTCAGCGTTTTGGAGGTTTCAGTCTTGGTAAAGCTGACATTCTCAGACGTGCCATGGGTAAGAAAAATGCCAAAGAGATGCATCTGATGAAGGAAGATTTTATCACAGGAGCTATGAAATTGGGGCATACAGAAGAAAAGGCCAACCAAGTTTTTGCAGTGATGGAAAAGTTTGCAGGCTATGGATTTAACCGATCCCACGCTTATGCCTACTCAGCACTGGCATTCCAACTAGCTTATTTCAAGACACACTATCCTGCTATTTTCTTTCAAGTTATGTTGAACTATTCTAGCAGTGATTACATTGTAGATGCATTGCAGATGGGCTTTGAAGTAGCTCCCTTAGCAATCAACAGCATTCCCTATCATGATAAAATTGCTAAGAAGAAAATCTATCTTGGTCTAAAAGCCATTAAGGGAATGCCAAGAGATTTGTCTTACTGGATTATTGAAAATCGTCCTTTCTCAAGCATTGAAGATTTTGTCACACGTCTTCCCAAGAATTACAAGAAATTGTCGCTTTTGACGCCTTTGGTTGAACTAGGACTTTTTGATGAATTTGACAAGAATCGCCAGAAAATCTTAGTGAACCTACCAAACTTATTTGTCTTTGTTGAGGAGTTAGGTGGACTCTTTGCGGATACAAATTATAGTTGGACTGAAGCTGATGATTTTACTGAGGCAGAGAAATTTTACAAAGAGCAGGAACTGATTGGGGTAGGTATCAGTCCCCATCCTCTCCAAACTCTTGCCAAACAAGCCCTATATCCGACCACTCCAATCACTAATCTAACCGAGGGAGCTCAAGCCACTCTCCTAGTTGAAGTGCAAAAGATTAAAGTGATTCGAACCAAGAAAGGCGAGAGTATGGCTTTTCTACAGGTTCATGATAGTAAGTCTCGGATGGATGTAACTGTATTTTCAGACCAATATAGAAAATTTGCTTCCAATTTATCCGAAGGGAAATTTTACTACATCAATGGCAAAGTTCAATCTCGAGATGGTCGTCTGCAAATGATTGCACAAGATTTGAAAGAAGCAGTGGCGGAACGATTCTGGATTCAAGTTAAAAATCATGAAAATGATAAAGAGATTTCAAATATCCTAGAACAATACAAAGGCCCAATCCCTGTCATTATCAGGTATGAAGAGGAAGGAAAAACGGTTGTTTCTACACAACATTTTGTAAGAAAAGATTCTGCTCTAGAGGAAAAATTAGAGGGAATTGCTATGAAAACGATTTATCGCTAAAAATACGGAAAATAGAAGAATTTTCGATTTAAATGTGGTATAATCAGTAGGAATGTTAAAAGAAAAAGGAGCATAAACCAAATGAAACGTATTGCTGTTTTGACCAGTGGTGGAGACGCCCCTGGTATGAATGCTGCCATCCGTGCAGTAGTTCGCCAAGCAATCTCAGAAGGAATGGAAGTTTTTGGTATCTATGATGGATACGCAGGTATGGTTGCCGGTGAAATTTATCCGCTTGATGCTGCTTCAGTAGGAGACATCATTTCTCGTGGTGGTACTTTCCTTCACTCTGCTCGTTACCCAGAGTTCGCTCAACTTGAAGGGCAACTTAAAGGGATTGAGCAATTGAAAAAACACGGGATTGAAGGTGTAGTTGTTATCGGTGGTGACGGATCTTACCACGGTGCTATGCGTTTGACTGAACATGGCTTCCCAGCTATCGGTCTTCCAGGTACAATCGATAACGATATCGTTGGTACTGACTTTACAATCGGTTTTGACACAGCGGTTACGACTGCTATGGACGCTATCGATAAGATTCGTGATACGTCATCAAGTCACCGTCGTACTTTTGTTATCGAAGTTATGGGACGTAACGCTGGTGATATCGCTCTTTGGGCTGGTATTGCAACTGGTGCTGATGAAATCATTATTCCTGAAGAAGACTTCAAGATTGAAGATATCGTAGAAAGCATTAAATGTGGTTATGAGTGTGGTAAAAAACACAACATTATCGTCTTGGCTGAAGGTGTGATGTCAGCAGCTGAATTTGGTCAAAAACTGAAAGAAGCAGGGGATACAAGCGATCTTCGTGTAACAGAACTTGGACATATTCAACGTGGTGGTTCTCCAACTGCGCGTGACCGTGTATTGGCGTCACGTATGGGTGCGCATGCTGTTAAACTTCTTAAAGAAGGTATCGGTGGTGTTGCGGTTGGTATCCGTAACGAGAAAATGGTTGAAAACCCAATTCTTGGAACTGCAGAAGAAGGAGCATTGTTTAGCCTTACTGCAGATGGTAAGATTGTGGTTAACAACCCACACAAGGCTGACCTTGAGCTATCTAGCTTGAATAAGAGCTTGTCATAATTTATAATTTAGTTAATAAGACCAAAAAGGTCATATATAAAGGAGTCACAAAAATCATGAA
Source organism: uncultured Streptococcus sp. (assembly GCA_963535345.1). GTDB lineage: Bacteria > Bacillota > Bacilli > Lactobacillales > Streptococcaceae > Streptococcus. The sequence continues at coordinate 9,714 of CAUSWL010000002.1, read as the reverse complement.
CAAACGTGTAAAAATCGTTGCAACTTTGGGACCTGCGGTAGAAATCCGTGGTGGTAAAAAATTCGGTGATGACGGATACTGGGGTGAAAAACTTGATGTTGAAGCTTCAGCTAAAAACATTGCTAAATTGATTGAAGCTGGTGCTAACACATTCCGTTTCAACTTCTCACACGGTGACCACCAAGAACAAGGTGAGCGTATGGCAACTGTTAAACTTGCTGAAAAACTTGCAGGTAAAAAAGTTGGTTTCCTTCTTGATACAAAAGGACCAGAAATCCGTACTGAATTGTTTGAAGGAGATGCAAAAGAGTACTCTTACACAACTGGTGAAAAAATCCGTGTTGCAACTAAACAAGGAATCAAATCAACTCGTGATGTGATTGCTTTGAACGTTGCTGGTGCCCTTGATATCTACGATGATGTTGAAGTTGGTCACCAAGTTTTAGTTGACGATGGTAAATTGGGTCTTCGTGTTTTCGCAAAAGACGATGCAACTCGTGAATTTGAAGTAGTCGTTGAAAATGACGGTATCATTGCTAAGCAGAAAGGTGTAAACATCCCTAACACTAAAATTCCTTTCCCAGCTCTTGCTGAACGTGATAACGATGATATCCGTTTCGGTTTGGAACAAGGTATCAACTTCATCGCGATTTCATTCGTACGTACTGCAAAAGACGTCGACGAAGTTCGTGCAATCTGTGAAGAAACTGGTAATGGTCACGTTCAATTGTTTGCGAAAATCGAAAACCAACAAGGTATCGATAACTTGGATGAAATCATTGAAGCTGCTGACGGTATCATGATCGCTCGTGGTGACATGGGTATCGAAGTACCATTCGAAATGGTTCCAGTTTACCAAAAAATGATCATCACTAAAGTCAATGCTGCTGGTAAAGTTGTTATCACTGCAACAAACATGCTTGAAACAATGACTGAAAAACCACGTGCAACTCGTTCAGAAGTATCAGACGTATTTAACGCTGTTATCGATGGAACTGACGCTACAATGCTTTCAGGTGAGTCTGCAAACGGTAAATACCCACTTGAGTCAGTAACAACAATGGCTACAATTGACAAGAACGCACAAACTCTTCTTAACGAATACGGACGTTTGAACTCAGATACATTCGAACGTAACTCTAAGACAGAAGTTATGGCTTCAGCTGTTAAAGATGCTACAAACTCAATGGATATCAAATTGGTTGTAACCTTGACTAAGACAGGTCACACTGCACGTTTGATCTCTAAATACCGTCCAGATGCTGATATCTTGGCATTGACATTTGACGAATTGACAGAACGTGGATTGATGTTGAACTGGGGTGTTATCCCAATGTTGACAGATGCTCCATCTTCAACTGACGATATGTTCGAAATCGCTGAACGTAAAGCAGTTGAAGCAGGACTTGTACAATCTGGTGACGATATCGTTATCGTAGCTGGTGTACCAGTTGGAGAAGCTGTTCGTACAAACACAATGCGTATCCGTACAGTACGTTAATCTAACACAAAAACCTATCATTTCAGGCTGAAAAGCTTGAGTGATAGGTCTTTTTTTATCAAAATGAGATGGTATTTAGTAAATAGGAATGGGAAAAAACTGAAAATTATGGTATAATAGAATGAAAAGACCTTTTTAGTAAATTTTGAAAGAGTAAAACATGAGAAAAATTGTCATCAATGGTGGACGTCCATTGCAAGGTGAGATCACCATTAGTGGTGCTAAAAATAGTGTTGTAGCGCTTATTCCAGCTATTATCTTATCAGATGATATTGTCACTTTAGATTGTGTTCCAGATATTTCAGACGTTGCTAGTCTTGTCGAAATCATGGAGATTATGGGGGCGACTGTTAAGCGTTATGAGGATGTCTTGGAGATTGATCCAAGAGGTGTTCAAAACATTCCTATGCCTTATGGCAAGATTAATAGCTTGCGTGCTTCTTATTATTTCTACGGAAGTCTTTTAGGTCGCTTTGGTGAAGCTACAGTTGGACTTCCTGGTGGATGTGATCTGGGACCTCGTCCGATTGACCTTCACTTAAAAGCCTTTGAAGCCATGGGTGCTAAGGTCAGCTATGAGGGAGATAATATGAATTTATCTGCCCAAGGTAAGGGGCTTCATGGCGCAAGTATTTACATGGATACCGTCAGCGTTGGAGCAACGATTAACACGATGATTGCTGCGGTTAAAGCTAAGGGGCGTACTGTCATTGAAAATGCGGCTCGTGAACCGGAAATTATCGATGTTGCTACCCTTTTGAACAACATGGGGGCCCATATTCGTGGTGCAGGGACTGATATTATCATTATTGATGGTGTCGAGAAACTTCATGGGACTCGTCACCAAGTTATTCCAGACCGTATCGAAGCTGGAACCTATATTTCACTTGCTGCAGCGGTAGGAAAAGGAATTCGTATTAACAACGTTCTCTATGAACACTTAGAAGGGTTTATCGCCAAACTAGAGGAAATGGGCGTTCGTATGACGGTCTCAGAAGACAGCATCTTCGTTGAAGAACAGTCCGATTTGAAGGCCATCAATATCAAAACTGCACCCTATCCTGGGTTTGCAACTGATTTGCAACAGCCTATCACGCCACTTTTACTAACTGCTCAAGGTCGTGGAACCATTATTGATACGATTTATGAGAAACGTGTTAACCATGTCTTTGAATTATCAAAAATGGATGCGGATATTACGACTACAAACGATCACATTATTTACAACGGTGGTCGTACCTTACACGGAGCAAGTGTAAAAGCTACAGACTTGCGAGCTGGTGCTGCACTTGTCATCGCTGGCTTGATGGCTCAAGGCCAGACTGAAATTACGAATATTGAGTTTATCCTTCGTGGCTACTCAGATATTATTGAAAAATTGCGAAGTCTTGGAGCGGATATTACACTCGTTGAAGACTAAGCCGTTGAGGTGATTATGAATATTTGGACCAAATTAGCAATGTTTTCTTTTTTTGAAACGGAGCGCTTGTATTTGCGTCCTTTCTTTTTTAGTGACAGTCAAGCGTTTTTCGAGATTGCTTCAAACCCTGAGAATTTGCAGTTTATTTTTCCCAGTCAAGCAAGTTTGGAAGAAAGTCAGTACGCACTTGCTAACTATTTTATGAAGAATCCTCTAGGTGTTTGGGCAATTTGTCTTCAAGGAAATCAGGAAATGATTGGCTCCATTAAATTTGAAAAAATCGATGAAATCAAAAAAGAAGCAGAAATTGGTTACTTCTTAAAAAAAGATTCTTGGTCACAAGGTTTTATGACAGAAGTGGTTACCAAGCTATGTCAGCTTTCATTTGAAGAATTTGGTTTAAAGCAAGTATCAATCATCACTCATTTGGAGAATCAAGCTAGTCAAAAAGTAGCCTTAAAATCAGGCTTCAGTCTCGTCCGACAGTTTAAGGGGAGCGATCGTTATACACGAAAAATGAGGGACTATCTTGAATTTCGATACATAAAAGGAGAATTCAATGAGTAAACACCAGGAAATTTTGTCCTATCTGGAAGAGTTGCCAATTGGAAAGAGAGTTAGTGTACGCAGTATTTCCAATCACCTAGGTGTTAGTGACGGAACCGCCTACCGAGCTATCAAAGAAGCTGAAAATCGTGGCATCGTTGAAACTCGGCCACGTAGTGGAACCATACGAGTCAAGTCCCAGAAAGTGGCTATTGAGAGGCTAACCTATGCTGAAATTGCTGAAGTCACCTCCTCTGAAGTTTTAGCTGGTCAGGAAGGTCTTGAGAGAGAGTTTAGTAAATTTTCCATTGGGGCTATGACAGAGCAAAATATCCTGTCTTATCTCCATGATGGGGGTCTTTTGATTGTAGGTGACCGTACTCGTATTCAACTTTTAGCCTTGGAAAATGAAAATGCAGTCCTTGTGACTGGAGGTTTCCATGTCCAAGATGATGTACTGACTCTAGCCAATAAAAAAGGTATCCCAGTTCTGAGAAGTAAGCATGATACTTTTACAGTAGCGACCATGATTAACAAAGCCCTCTCAAATGTTCAAATCAAAACCGATATTCTGACAGTCGAAAAGCTCTATCGTCCCAGTCATGAGTATGGTTTTTTGAGAGAAACGGATACAGTCAAAGACTATCTAGACTTGGTCCGTAAGAACAGAAGTAGTCGTTTCCCAGTCATTAATCAGCACCAAGTGGTTGTTGGGGTTGTTACTATGCGTGACGCAGGAGATAAATCCCCCAGCACGACGATTGACAAGGTGATGACTCGAAGTATCTTCGTAACAGGTTTAGCGACGAATATTGCCAATGTCAGTCAACGAATGATTGCAGAAGACTTTGAGATGGTTCCCGTTGTCAGAAGCAATCAAACCCTACTCGGTGTCGTAACACGACGAGATGTCATGGAAAAGATGAGCCGTTCCCAAGTTTCTGCTTTGCCGACCTTCTCAGAGCAAATCGGGCAAAAACTCTCTTATCATCATGATGAAGTCGTCATTACTGTTGAGCCCTTCATGTTGGAGAAAAATGGTGTCCTTGCTAATGGAGTCTTGGCTGAAATCCTCAACCATATGACCCAAGACCTCGTTGTCAATAGCGGACGTAATCTCATCATTGAACAGATGTTGATTTATTTCTTGCAGGCTGTACAGATAGATGATACTCTGCGGATTCAGGCTCGGATTATTCACCACACGAGACGTTCAGCTATTATTGATTATGATATTTATCATGGTCATCAGATTGTTTCAAAAGCAAATGTTACGGTTAAAATTAATTAGAATCTAGGAGAAAAAATGATAACTTTAAAATCAGCACGTGAAATCGAAGCCATGGACAAGGCTGGTGATTTCCTAGCAAGTATCCATATCGGCTTACGTGATTTGATTAAGCCAGGCGTGGATATGTGGGAAGTTGAAGAGTACGTTCGTCGACGTTGTAAAGAGGAGAATTTCCTTCCTTTACAGATTGGTGTGGATGGCGCAGTTATGGATTATCCCTATGCCACTTGTTGCTCTCTCAATGACGAAGTAGCTCACGCTTTTCCACGTCATTACATCTTGAAAGATGGCGATTTGCTCAAGGTTGACATGGTACTGGGTGGTCCGATTGCCAAATCCGACCTCAATGTATCTAAACTCAACTTCAACAATGTTGAACAAATGAAAAAATACACCCAAAGTTATACTGGTGGTTTAGCTGACTCATGTTGGGCTTATGCGATTGGTACTCCGTCTGAAGAAGTGAAAAACCTGATGGACGTGACCAAGGAAGCTATGTATAAAGGGATTGAGCAAGCAGTTGTCGGCAATCGTATCGGTGATATCGGTGCAGCCATTCAAGAATACGCTGAAAGTCGCGGTTACGGTGTCGTTCGTGATTTGGTTGGTCATGGTGTTGGTCCAACAATGCACGAAGAGCCAATGGTTCCTAACTACGGTATTGCAGGCCGTGGACTCCGTCTCCGTGAAGGAATGGTACTAACTATTGAACCCATGATCAATACTGGTGACTGGGAAATCGATACAGATATGAAGACTGGCTGGGCTCATAAGACTATAGATGGCGGCCTGTCTTGCCAATATGAACACCAGTTCGTGATTACCAAAGACGGTCCAGTTATCTTGACTAGTCAAGGTGAAGAAGGAACGTATTAAAAAAAGGAGCTTAGCTCCTTTTTTTGTGTCAAATTTTATCAAAATAAATAAGCGTAGCAGACTTCTTACAAATTTATTCTTTTGTAGTAAAATAGGATTAGAATTTTGAGAAAGTAGGTAATTCGTTGGAGTCGATTATATTTCTAGTATCCGTTTTTTTAGCTGGTATCCTGTCCTTCTTTTCACCCTGCATCTTTCCTTTGCTACCTGTCTATGCTGGTATTTTACTGGATGATCAGGGAAATTCGAAAAGCTTTCGCTTTTTTGGAAGAGACGTTGCATGGTCTGGTTTAATTCGAACCTTGTGCTTTATTGCAGGAATCTCCCTTATTTTCTTTATTTTAGGATTTGGAGCTGGATTCCTAGGGCACATGCTCTATGCAGACTGGTTTCGTTATGCTATGGGAATAGTCATTATTCTTTTAGGGCTTCACCAGATGGAAATCTTGCATTTCAATAAACTGGAGATTCAAAAGACAGTCACCTTCAAACAATCCAAGTCTAATCACTATCTGTCAGCCTTTTTACTTGGGATAACCTTTAGTTTTGGTTGGACCCCTTGTATCGGACCGGTTTTAAGTTCGGTCTTGGCTCTTGCAGCTTCAGGAGGCAATGGTGCTTGGCAAGGAGCCGTGTTAACATTAGTATATACATTGGGAATGGCCCTTCCTTTCATTGTTTTGGCCTTGGCTTCGGGCTGGATCATGCCCTATTTTAGTAAATTAAAACCCCATATGATCCTACTAAAAAAAATCGGGGGAGCTTTGATTATTTTGATGGGATTATTATTAATGCTAGGGCAGTTAAATGCCTTGTCAGGAATTCTTGGATAAAAGGAGAAGAAAATGAAAAAAGTTATTTTTGCTGGATTGAGCCTCATGTCTCTATTCTTGTTGATTGCTTGTGGTGAAAAAGAAACTAAACAGACAAGCAGTCCAAAACAGCCTGCTGTACAACAAATCGCAGTCGGTAAGGATGCGCCAGACTTCACCTTGCAGTCTATGGATGGCAAAGAAGTGAAGTTATCGGACTACAAAGGGAAAAAGGTCTATTTGAAATTCTGGGCTTCTTGGTGTGGACCATGTAAAAAAAGCATGCCTGAGTTGATGGAACTAGCTGCCAAACAAGATCGAGACTTTGAAATCTTGAGTGTCATTGCACCTGGTCTACAAGGTGAAAAAACAGTTCAAGACTTTCCAAAATGGTACCAAGAACAAGGGTACAAGGATATTCCAGTTCTATATGATACGCAAGCAACTACCTTCCAAGCCTACCAAATTCGTAGTATTCCAACAGAATACTTGATTGACAGTCAAGGTAAAATCGGAAAAATCCAATTTGGTGCTATTAGCAACGCTGATGCAGAAGCGGCTTTTAAAGAAATGAAATAAAGAAAAAATCGCGATTATTCGCGATTTTTTTATAGTTTTTCATTGATAAAGCGGATAAATTGATTCCACCAAACCTTCAAAAAGAAGGCTTTTTCTACTTTCTTTTCAGAAACCATTTCAAAAGATGGTTTGTCGGAAGTGAGATAGCCCTGGCCGACCAAATCCTGATCATCATAGGTCAGAGTACCAACAACCTTTCCTTCTTCTAGTGGAGCCATTTCTGATGTTGATTTCGGTGTGAATTGGAGGGCTGGTGTAGTACCGCTTCCGATGCGTTGGACGATGGAAATATCTGACTTAGCGACAGCTGTCACATTGTCTTCCTTACCATCAAGAACTGTTACTTTACTATCGTTGTAAGCTTCACCTTTCTGAACGACAGTTTTTAAGGCAAAGTTTGCAGAAATATAATCTAAAAGTGCTGAAGTAGCAGTAAAACGTGCATAAGGGTTGGTATCTTGTTGATCTGCATTCAAAACAACCGTAATAATACGCATCCCTTTCTCAACAGTTGTTCCCACGAATGAAGCACCAGCTTTATCAGTAGTACCTGTCTTTAGTCCATCAATACCACCACGATAGGCAGGCATTCCCTCCAACATATAGTTGGTTGAGTGGATTTCAAGTCCTGCAAAGGTAGAAGTTGGTTTTTTGGTGATTTCCAAAACTTGAGGATAATCTCGGATGAGGTTACGAGCGACGATTGCAACATCGTAGGCACTCAACTTGTTTTCATCGTCTTTCTTTGAACCAGGATAGATATTATCGCCAAGTGTCTCATTATTTAAACCAGTTGTGTTTACAATAGTTGCATCTTGAATTCCCCATTCAAGAAGTTTAGCCCTCATCTTGTCTACGAAGTCTTTCTCAGAACCAGCAATCTTTTCTGCTAGTGCAATGGCAGCGCTGTTTGCACTGGATACCATTGTAGCCTCTAATAGTTGTTCAACAGTATAATTTCGAGCTTCCATAGGGACGTTACTCGCCTCAGAATTAGTTGTAAGTTTGTAAGGATAGTCCGAAATATCAACAGGTGTAGATAGGCTGATAGTTCCTTGTTCCAGAGCTTCATAGACCAAATAAACTGTAACCAGTTTTGTAATAGAAGCAATTTCTACAGGCTGATTTGCATCTTTTTCATAGAGGATTTTTCCAGTTGTAGCCTCGACAGCAATGGCATGTTTAGCAGCAACATCAAACTCCAGAGCAGAAACAGTAGAAGCTGTTCCAAAAACAAAAAGTGTCATAAAAGATAAAATTATTTTTTTCATATTAGCTTTATTTTATCATAAAGAAAAAAAATATTCTCGGTTTTTTACTAAAGCCATCTTATCTTTTTCAGAAATATGGTAAAATAGAGAGAAGGAGGATACCTATGTTCCGTAGAAACAAATTATTTTTTTGGACAGCTGAAATTTTATTGTTAACACTGATTTTCTATCTTTGGAGAGAAATGGGAACCATCATTACTCCCTTCGTGACAGTTGTGAATACCATCATGATTCCATTTTTGCTTGGTGGATTTTTTTACTACATTACAAATCCAATCGTTACTTTCTTAGAAAAGAGATGTAAAATCAATCGTCTAATTGGTGTCTTGGTCACTCTTTGTGCCTTAATTGGTGCTATCGTTGTAGGGGTCGTTTATCTCTTGCCGATTTTGATTAATCAGTTGACCAGCTTGATTATTTCTAGTCAAAACATCTATAGTAGACTACAAGATTTGATCATCGATTTGTCCATGAATCCAGTCTTCCAAAATATTGATATTCAACAAACAATTCAACAACTGAATCTCTCCTATGTGGATATCCTCCAGAATATCTTGAATAGCGTCAGCAACAGTTTAGGAAGCGTTCTTTCAGCTTTGTTTAGTACGGTTCTGATTCTCATTATGACCCCTGTATTCTTGATTTATTTCTTGTTGGATGGTCATAAGTTGCTACCAATGTTGGAACGTACCGTCTTAAAACATGACAAATTGAATCTTTCTAGCCTTTTAACCAATCTCAATACAACCATAGCGCGCTATATCAGTGGAATTGCGATTGATGCGGTTATTATTGGATGTTTAGCCTATATTGGCTATAGCGTTATCGGATTAAAGTACGCCCTAGTTTTTGCTATTTTTTCTGGAATCGCAAATTTGATTCCTTATGTTGGTCCAAGTATTGGCTTGATTCCAATGGTGATTGCCAATGTGTTCACAGATCCTCATCGTATGTTGATTGCGGTTGCTTATATGCTCATTATTCAGCAGATTGACGGAAATGTTCTCTATCCACGTATCGTTGGAGGGGTTATGAAAGTGCATCCGATTACGATTTTGGTGCTCCTTTTACTGTCAAGTAATATCTACGGTGTCATAGGGATGGTCGTAGCAGTACCTACTTACTCTATTTTTAAAGAAATTACTAAGTTCCTAGCGAAATTATATGAAAACCATAAAGAAGCTAAGGAACTGGAAAAAACAGAATCAAATTAAAATCAGGGAGACCTGATTTTTTTGATGAAAAGACTATCGCCCAAACAAAATAAGTTTGAATTCATATTGCCATAAAGAAGCAGAAGAACAGGATTTGATAAGATTTAGATTAATTGACAAAATATGTGTAAAACACTTGCAATTTAGCAGAAATTTGATAAAATAGTAAGGAAAGTTAGACTGTATTGCCTACTGTCTATCTAT
>CAUSWL010000001.1:0-82109 GCA_963535345.1 uncultured Streptococcus sp. | reverse complement strand
CCAATGACAAAATAATTGAAAAAATCGTCAATATACCAACTGTTGCATCAGAGTCTTCCGTCGCCGCAGCAGCCCCGACAGCTATCATAAACATAACAAGAGGTGCCAACAGTAAAACAATACCTGCGATAAGACCAAAAATCGCATTTACGCGAGCAAGTGTATCTGTTTTCATCTGAATCTCCTTAAAAATTTTTACAGCTATCATTTTATCATATTTTCATGAAAAACAAAAGAAATTTCAAAACGAGTATTCTAGTTGGTGAATGATTTCAAATTTCTATCCAGACATTTAGACTAAGAAATAAGTTATGTATCAATTTGTTTGTAAGTTATTCGTCTTCTCCACTAAGCAAGCAATTCCATAGAAAAAAGAAGATCACTTAGATCTTCTTTTTTCATGTCTATCTTTGCAAGATGCTTATCTTTCAAAGATAGACTGTCTGAAGTCGTCTGTCTCACGAAGATAAGCGTTGTAAATCTTCTTCTTGAGCAGGTTAACCCAGCTAGCTTCGACACGGCTAGTAGCATTGGTAATGTTGCGTACATCCTCTGCCACGGCTGCGTCCATCAACTGCTGCATCTCTGCATAAGAACGAATGGTTACTTTCTTGGTACTGTTTGGATTTTTAAGCTCGTACTCAATGGTGATTGGCTTCAGCTTGGTTAGCTGATCAATTCGCTCCTTGTACATGGCCTTCTTGAAGGCTGCCCAAGAGGTGTATTCACCCTTAAATACATTTTCCAAGACTTTCTGGTCTGTCACGAGACCGACATCTCTTCCAGACCATCCGTCCCACGTTTTCTTCCCTTCATCGAAGGCTTCCTGAGAGTACTGACCAGAAACATAAGGGACAAATCCGTCATGATAGCCCTTGGCTGCCAGTAATTCATAGGCTGTGCGACGGAACATAACGTCTCCAGGTGCTCCATTTGGATTGCTCAAGGCTGAGTAAATTGGTGAGAAAAGGCTGAGGCTGAGGTAGCCATTTCGACCATATTTCCCACTTTCTTTATTCTCCCGACGAGTGATCACATCATTATCAATCAGGGAGTCAAAGGTCTTCAGCTGCTTGATTTCCTCAGCTGTGAAGCTTCGCGTCTGGTTACCTGCGTGGGTCTCCTTACCATACTTATCTGTAATATAGTAATTCTCCATCTTCCTGAACCACTGTAACTTGGCAGCATCGCTCTGCTTCAACATAGAAGTACCTTCTAGATAGTCCAAGGTGTAGATCATGTCAAACATACCATGGACATAGTGTTGTAGGTCTGCTGCATTTTGAACGCGTTCCTTGAAATTATAGGTATGCATACGTGTCTTAGAATCCTTATCCACCTTGAAGAGAGTATTGAGCGTAATGGTTGGTTCATCTGCGCTCGGTGAAGACTGCAAGAGTCCGCGAGCATAGAGTTCCGCACCCAAGCCCTCACGACGACCATAACCTTCAAAGTAAATAGCACCGTCAGAGTTATGGGTCATCTCATGCGTGTAGACTGAGTTACCATAGTCTTCCAACAATTTAGCAGCATCAAAGTGAGTTACACTACCCGTAGCATAGGCATTATAGCCCTTGCTTGGATACCACTTGCCAGCTGGTCCAAAGAATTCCTGCATAGCCTGTGATTTTTTGTCATTAGCTGGAGCCCAATATCTTTGACCATTCTTGTCAACCAATGAGAATCCATCATACACCAGAACCGAACGGAAGAGCTTGTCCTTGCTTTCTGGACTGAGAATCTTATACCAGAAATCATAGTGGTCGCGCTGGTATTCAGCTGTTTTTCTCACTCTGTCTTCGACATATTCAACTAGTTCTGCGTCTGTGCGGACCCTGTTATTGGCATCCAGGCGGTAACGATCATAAGCCCCCATAGAGAGGGTAGACATATTAGAGATAGCATAGACACCCTTCTCTGTCATGGTCAAGAGTGGCAGGAGCATGCCCTTGTGTTCCCAATTATCTGCAGTAATCTTGTCATAAACACCGACAGAGTACTTGCTCTTGCCCTCGGCTGCGTCCTGAAGCTGTCTCGCTTCTGCTACATCGGACTTAGCCTCAACGATGTAGGCTTTTGTATTGGTCTTGAGCCATTCATTATTGGTCTTGTATGGTAGGAAGAGCTGACGGTAGCCTTCAAGGTAATTGAAGAGTCCTCGCTTGCCAGTTGCTTCAGAGAGCGAATTATCATATGCTGTATAGTTGTTCTTAGCCTTTAGATTCTCAAGTCCTGATTTCCCTAAAGAAATGATTGTATCAAGAACCGAAACGTCATTCTTACCATAGAAATCCAACTTGTAAGCCGATAGGTCCTTAACATTAAAGTTGTCATAGTTGATATTATACCAACGGTTAAGGTAAGTCAACCCTAATAGGAAAGCTTCTTTATCAGCAAGAATCTTCTTAACAAGATAATCCTTAACTACTTCACCTTCAGTATTGATAGCTTTATCCATAGCTAGCACTTTGCGAAGCTCACCTGATAGCTTGCTTTTCACTTGCGTAAATGCAGTGTCTAAGTATAGTTCATCCAAAGAAGTATCTGCGGCTACTCCGAGAGCTGTACGCATAGCTGGCGAATCAAGAACGACTTTGTTTAACTCTGGCAGGACTTGATTTAGAATACTAGTATAATCTGATACAAAGGCTTCTGGAGTATAAAGAAGGTCTAACCCCTTGATACTATACTCAGCAATGCCTTGGTTGACGAAATCTCCCTGATAAGATATTTCTAGGTAGTCAATAGTATTGTCCATGTAGTGCAGCATCAAACGATTGATTGCTGTTTTATTGCTATGGATATCAGTGATAACCTGGTCGCCCTTCATCGGAACAACATCCAGTAGGTACTCCTTGTTCAACTTATGCTCTTTCGGGATCTTGTTCGCAAACGAAACAATGGTTTCTTTATTGTAGAAAGGAAGCAGTTTCTCCATATTTGCATAAGAATATCCACGGTCGAATTGAGCATTGTTTACCTCACCATAGTCGACATAACGCATATTTAGATTCGTGTCATCTAGGCTAGTCGTGATGTCCATAGCAGTCAGTTTTTCTTCCATTTCTTCTTGAGTAATAGTAGAAGTAACAAACTGATCGTTTTTCAAGGTTTCACTTTTAGCAACTTTATATGCTTGCGTAATGCGGTCATTTTTGTATCCCTGATCCCCAGAAATACTGTAAACGTTTGTACCGCTAACATTGCTGATCACATTATCAACTAAACCATTAAAGTAGTTCGAGCCGACCACTCCACCGATTTGACCGTTAGTGGTTGAATTATATACTTTTCCTGTCACATAAGATTTGGTGATTCGAGCATTGTTTTCTAGACGTCCAACCAAACCACCGATACGTTGTTCATTTGATCGAGCTCCACTAATAATCGTTACATCTGCTTTACTTTGGCTAAGAAGAGATTCTCCTCCTTTAAGGCTTGCAACCAAACCACCTACATTATAAGCTTTGATGTGTTGACTGTTAGATAGGATAGTTCCCGTAAAGGAACTATTTGTAATCTTCGTATTGGTTCCATTAACTACTAGACCCGCTACGTTAGAGGCGTTGCCTACTACCGATACTCTCCCCTGAACAGAAACATCTGTGATTCGCGCATTCTCCGCATTGCGTGCCAGCGCAGCTGAGTCATAGGTACCCACGATATTCACATCTTTAAAGTCGATATTTGAAATGGTAGAGCCACTCTTGAGGTTTTCAAATAAAGGCTTGGCTAGATTGTAAATCGCATATTGCTTACCATTTTGACTACCCGTCAGACTGCCGGTGAAGTTTCCTTTGAGGTAGACATAATCCGCAGGAGCTAGGTTGACCTCACTCGCATCCAAATCAGCTCCCAGAACATAATTTCCTGCCATATTTCGCTTCATAGCTTCTACCAATCCTGCAAAGCTAGTGTAGACATTTTGCTGACTTGGGACTGCCTTACTGATATAGAAGTCGTGCCCAGACTTGTAGCCCGCTTCACTTTCTTGGACGAGTTCAGGAAGGGTTACATTAACCTTATAAACTGCCTTGCCATCTTTCTCTACTTCAGAAATGCTGTGAACAGGTAGGAGAATTTCCTTGGATTCGCTTGATTTGATCTTGACGAAGTAGGTAGACAGATCCGTAGGAATAGAGTTCATCGATACAAAGCGCTTGTATTGGTCGTTTTCTTTATGATAAAACTCAACGGAATCAATATCACGGAAGGCAATCTTCTTGTATTCTAGCTCAAAGTTACGACTGTCTGTTTCAAACTCAGTAAAGCTGCCATTATCCAGTTCATAAGTCAACTTGGTTTTTAGAGTGTAGCCTGTGTAGTAGTCTAGGTCGCCAATTTTCAAGCTGCCAGCGAAGTTGGTAATTGGAAGAGTGCGAATCAGCTGGTCTCCCTGATACAATTCTGCAGTCGCTGAACGGAAGGACTGGGTCTGGTCTTCCAATCTATATTGGACCGTCACCGACTTATCATCAGCATTCTCAGTCAGACTTAGAATGGAAACGGTCGGCTTGACTTTAGGCACTCCATTTAGAGCTTCTTTGGCTGCTGTCAGGCTAGCAAGAACTTGGTTGACCTGTACTTGTGTAGCAGTTTGATTGTTCAAAACTTTGTCTGCCTTGGTCAATTCGTCAGTATAAGCTGTCTGCTTTTCTGAATCCGCATTCTTATATTTAACCGAAGTTTTAACCGTTGGATTTAAATCGTACTCAGTCTGAAGAGCTGTTTTAACAACTTCAAGACCACTTAATTGAGCCTTGGCTTGATTGATTTGTTCCACCAGTTGGTTGACTTCTGCTTGGCTGGCTTGGGATTGGCTCAGAATCGCTTGACCAGCCGTCAAAGCAGCATCATAGTTAGCTTGATGACTCTGACTATCGTTGAAATAACGGGCCTGAGCTTTAATCTGATCCGCTTCTGCCAAGAGATTATGCAGTGAAATTAAATCGAACTCCTCTAAAGCATCTGCTTTCGGCGCATCATTTGGCACCATGGTTGGTTTAGCCGTTCCAACTTTGACTATTTGCGTTACAGGAACTAGGGTTTCCTCATTAGACAACTCTTGGCGGTCAACCTCTTGACCGTTAGAACTGTAGACTCGGGTCTTAATGGTACGTTCGCCTTGGACACCCGGAGTTGCAATTTGACGAGCATCACGAACAAGCTCATCCGTATATTGCTCCTCGATGTTAAAGGCTATTTTCTCTACGAGGGTTTCATCTGTGTAAGTCAGTGGATACTCTGGCAAAGCGTCTGCTTTTGGCGCATCGCTTGGTACCATGTTTGGTTTAGCCGTACCGACCTTGACCACTTGCGTTACGGGAGCTAGTGTTTCCTCGTTGGACAACTCTTGGCGGTCAACCTCTTGACCGTTAGAACTGTAGACACGAGTCTTGATGGTACGTTCACCTTGGACACCCGGAGTCGCGATTTGACGAGCATCTCGAACAAGCTCATCGGTTTCTTCTTCACGAATAGTGAAGTTAATTTTCTCAACGCGAATTTCGTCAGTATATGTCAGCGGATACTCTGGCAAAGCATCTGCTTTCGGTGCATCACTTGGTACCATGTTTGGTTTAGCTGTGCCGACTTTGACAATTTGCGTTACTGGAGCTAGAGTTTCCTCGTTAGACAACTCTTGGCGGTCGACAACTTGACCGTTGGAACTGTAGACACGGGTCTTAATCGTACGTTCACCTTGGACACCCGGAGTTGCGATTTGACGAGCATCTTGGACCAATTCATCCGTTTCTTCTTCACGAATGCTAAAGTTGATTTTCTCTACGCGCGTTTCGTCAGTATATGTCAACGGATACTCTGGCAGGGCGTCTGCTTTTGGCGCTTCGTTCGGTACCATGCTTGGTTTAGCTGTGCCGACTTTGACAATTTGCGTTACTGGAGCTAGAGTTTCCTCGTTAGACAACTCTTGGCGGTCGACAACTTGACCGTTGGAACTGTAGACACGGGTCTTAATCGTACGTTCACCTTGGACACCCGGAGTTGCGATTTGACGGGCATCTTGAACAAGCTCATCCGTATATTGCTCTTCGATATTAAAGGCTATTTTCTCTACGCGGGTTTCGTCAGTATATGTCAGCGGATACTCTGGCAGAGCGTCTGCTTTTGGCGCTTCGTTCGGTACCATATTTGGCTTAGCTGTTCCGACTTTGATGATTTGCATTACCGGAGCCAAGGTTTCTTCATTCGAAAGTTCTTGGCGGTCGACAACTTGACCGTTGGAACTGTAAACACGAGTCTTAATGGTACGCTCACCTTGGACACCCGGAGCTGCGATTTGACGACTTCCTTCTGGAATTTCATCTGTATATTGCTCGTCAATAGAAAAATCAATCTTTTCTATTCTAACCTCATCATTTGTAGTCAATTCCAACTCAGAATTCTCATGAATAGGCGCTGTTTCTGGACTGGTGCCATATTCTGTCAGTTCTGGAATCTCTTGAACTGGAGGCGTATCAGAACTGGTGCCATACTCTGCTAATTCTGGAACTTCGTGAACTGGCGCTGTATCAGGATTTGTCCCATATTCCGTTAGTTCTGGAATCTCTTGAACTGGAGATGTCTCGGGACTAGTGCCATACTCTGCCAATTCTGGAACTTCGTGAACTGGTGCTGTATCAGGATTTGTCCCATATTCCGTTAGTTCTGGAATCTCTTGAACTGGAGATGTCTCGGGACTAGTGCCATACTCTGCCAATTCTGGAACTTCGTGAACTGGCGCTGTTTCTGGACTGGTGCCATACTCTGCTAATTCTGGAACTTCGTGAACTGGCGCTGTATCAGGAGTTGTGCCATATTCTGCCAATTCTGGAACTTCGTGAACTGGAGTTTCTTTTGGTATCGAGTTAGTTGGAGCTGTTCCAACTAAAATAATTTCAGAAACAGGTTTAAGCGTCACTTGATCAGAAATCATTTCGCTTTTTACGATTTCTTGATCCTTACGAAAATGACGAGTCACTACTGTACGTTGACCTCGAATACCTGATTGTATGACTTTTGATTGGCCTTGAGCCAATTCATCGGTATATTGGTATTTTGTCTGATAAGGAAGTTCTTGGACTGACTTTTGCTCACTAATTTTTAGTTCTGGTAAGTCATAAATAGGAGTTGAGCGTGTGAATTCAATCTCCTTGGCAGCTATAGCTTCTCTTTCTTCCTCAGTTAAAGCATCACCCTTATCTGAAACAATCTCTTTCATATCAAGATTTGTTTCACTCGGTTTAAGCTCACTTCCCTTCTCTTTCTCCAAGTCAAGTGTCGGATTTTCCTTCTGAACAGAATGAGCTAAATGACTATCATTTTGTTCTTCATTCTTTAAGTAACCGATATAGTCGTAACCATCAATTTTCAATGGCGCTGGCAGTGCATCTCCAAGACCCAAGTTAAGACTTTGATTATATGCAGCGAGCTCGATATTCGTCACTGCTAAGACTGTTGGAGATAGCAGTATGGATCCCATTCCAGTTACCAACAAGATAGAAGATAAATACCTCTTCCCATTCCTGCCTCTAACTACTACAAGCACTAGTAATGCAAGACCCATCGCTGTAAAAGTTGATTCCCAAAGGCCGGAGTGACCTGTCTTAGGCAATACTCCAGATGAATCCCCTTGAGTAGTCGGACGATAAACTAAGTAATAGGTCTCTGAAGCATCCTCAACATGCTTTGGAATCTCCCTTATCAAGGCACTCTTCTCTGCCTCCGTCAATTCAGACTCCACTACGTAGTGGTATTTGACATGAGCAGACTGCTGACTTTGAATTTCTGCTGCCTTTACAGAAGTCAAGTCCCCAGTTATTTGCCCACTCAAAAAGAAGCTTCCAATAGTCGCCGAAACGAGCCCAACGGACAACTTCCGGAAAGAAAAGCGCTGTCGTTTTTCTCCATAAAACTGATGTGTCATTCTAAAGATTTCCTTTTCAATATATTATTCAATCCTTTCTATTCTACCTGATTTCACTTGATTATTCAAATTATTTGTCGCGATTTTTAGAAGCAACACATGCTTTTTAAAAGTACCGAAAAACGACTCCTCTTTTTAAAAAATCTCAAAAAATCAACTTAAAACTTTCCTTAAAAATGTTGAATTTCTACATCTTTGTCCTAAGCTTTTACCAGCAAAAAAAGAGAGAAATGACTTTCTCTCTTTTACCTTTCCTCTCACCTTAAACTATGAGAAGACATATTTCTAATCTGATTATTTGGCTTCAAATCCTTCTGCAACTGCATCCGCAAAGTTTTCTTCTACGATGCTTGCACAGTGATCACAGATGACTGCATGGTAGCTGCGTTCTGCTGTTGTTGGGTCGATACGACGGCAACGGTCACAAACTTCACCTGCAGCGCGTTCAACTGTAAAGGCAACATCCTCAAAGCTAACTGCGCCTTCTGGAGCTGTACCTTCAGCGATGGTCAATTCTGACACGATCAAAAGTTGAGCTACATTGCTATCCACTGCTCCAAGAAGAGTTTTCACCACTTCATTTGGATAAACTGTCAAGTGTGCTTCAAGCGATTTCCCGATAACTTTTGCATTACGCGCTTCTTCCAAGGCTTTTTGAGCTTGTCCGCGGAAATCCATGAAGGCTGACCATGTATCCAGGATTTCTTCTTGGTTGGCAAAAGTTTGAGCTTCTGGTAATTCAGACAATTGCACAAATTCTTCAGCTTCAAACTCAAGATATGACCAGATTTCCTCTGCTGTGTGCGGAAGGATTGGTGTCAAGAGTTTGGTGATTTTCACAAGAATGTCATAGAAGACAGTCTGCATTTGACGGCGTTCGAGTGATTTGGCACCTTCGATGTAGACAACGTCTTTAGCAAAATCAAGGTAGAAGGCTGACAAATCAACGTTGATAAAGTTCACCAAGGCCTTGTAGATTGTCAAGAATTCAAAGTCCGCATAGGCATCACGAATGGTCTTGACAAGTTGGTTAAATCGAATAGTCATGTACTTATCAACTGAACGAAGTTCTTCGTAAGCTACTGCATCCACAGCTGGGTTAAAGTCAGATGTATTGGCAATCAAGAAACGAAGGGTGTTACGAATCTTACGGTAAGTTTCAGAGACTTGGCTCAAGATATCCATAGAGATACGCACGTCATTGCTTGAGTCTACACTTGTTACCCAGAGACGCAAGATTTCAGCACCGAATTGTTTTTCAACATCGCTTGGAGCAATGGTATTTCCAAGAGATTTAGACATCTTCTCACCTTTACCGTCAAGGGCAAAACCTTGTGACAAGATTTGCTTGTAAGGTGCTACGCCATGGTTGGCAACAGATGTGATGAGTGATGAGTTGAACCAACCACGGTATTGGTCAGAACCTTCTAGGTAAAGGTCTGCTGGATAAGTCAACTCAGGACGGTTTACTACAACTCCATTCCATGATGAACCTGAGTCAAACCAAACGTCCATGATATCTGTTTCTTTTTTGAACTCACCATTTGGTGAACCTGGATGAGTAAATCCTTCTGGCAAGAGGTCCTTAGCATCACGTTCCCACCAAATGCTTGAACCATGTTCCTCAAAGAGTTGAGCCACGTGTTCAATCGTTTCAGCAGTCATAATCGCTGTACCGTCTTCAGCGTAGAAGATAGGAAGTGGAACACCCCAAGCACGTTGACGAGAGATAACCCAGTCGCCACGGTCACGAATCATATTGTAAAGACGGACTTTACCCCATTCTGAGTGGAATTTCACTTTTTCAATTTCGTCCAAGATTTCTTGGCGGAATTTAGAAACTGAGGCAAACCATTGTGGTACTGCACGCCAGATGATTGGTTTCTTGGTACGCCAGTCAAATGGGTATGAGTGAGAGATTTCTTCTTGGGCAAGAAGGAGGTTACCAAGTTTTTCAATAACAGTTGGAACTACCTTTTCATAGAATTGACCTTCAAACTCAGGACCAGCATTAGCCATCATGATACCACGTTCGTCAACAGTCACTGCGACTTCAAGACCATTAGCAATACCAACATTGTAGTCGTCCTCACCAAAACCAGGGGCTGTATGGACAATACCAGTACCAGAGTCAGTCGTAACGTGGTCACCAAGGATCACCAACTCATCTACAGCTGTATCCCATGGGTGGACTGTCACGATGTGATTCAATTCTTGACCACGGTAGGTCGCCAAGACTTGAACATCCGCCCAACCAAATTTCTCAGACAAACTGTTCAACAATTCTGAAGCAACTACAAACTTACGAGATTCACCAGCTGGTTGAACGACTACGTAGTCAATATCTGCTCCAACTGTCAAACCACGAGATGCTGTGATGGTAAAAGGAGTTGTTGTCCATACAACGATGTAAGTATCTGCATCTAGGACACCTTTTCCGTCTTTGACGCGGTTAGCATAGTAAAGGGAAGTTGAAAGCAAGTCATGGTATTCAATTTCCGCTTCAGCAAGAGCTGATTCAGATGACCAAGACCAGTAAACTGGCTTGGCACCACGGTAGATGTAGCCTTTCTTAGCCATTTCTCCGAAGACACGGATCTGAGCCGCTTCATAGTCCGGAGTCAAAGTCACATAAGGATTTTCCCAGTCGCCAGAAACACCCAATCGTTTAAAGTCTTCACGTTGTTTATCTACTTGAGAAAGAGCGTACTCGCGGCAAAGTTTCAAGTACTCAACCAAGTCCATTTCTTTGCGTTTAACGCCCTGTTTAGCCAAGACTTGCTCGATTGGCAATCCATGTGTATCCCAACCTGGAATATAAGGGGCGTAAAATCCAGACATAGATTTCGAACGAACAATAATATCTTTAGAAATCTTGTTCATGGCATGTCCAACGTGGATATTTCCGTTTGCATACGGAGGTCCATCATGCAAGGTGAAATGTGGTTTTCCTTGGTTCAATTCTTGACGACGTTGGTAAAGTTTTGCTTCTTCCCATTCTTTTTGCCAAACTGGTTCTTTGGTTGGAAGACCAGCACGCATAGGAAAGTCTGTTTTCCCTAGATTGAGGGTTTCTTTAAGTTTCATTGTTACTCCTTTAATTTAAACTGACAAAATAAAAACCACGATTCGCAAAAAGGACGAAAATCGTGGTACCACCTTTGTTCGAAAAAAGACAGGGTCTCTTTTCCTCTTTTCCCGTAACGTGGGGGACGTCTAGTCTTACTGCTTTCAGACTAGATTCGTTGAGAGGATAATCTAACCACTAGGGATTGCAGGACTCTCACCATCTCCCGCTCGCTGAAAATATAGTTGGTTGGATCTTGTTCTCACATTTTTTATAGGATAAGAACAGATTCTTTGTTTGCATCGTCCTCAGTTGCCGCAGTAGCTTCTACTTCAACTGACTCTTCATGCTGATCAATTTCTTCTGTCTGTTGATTTTGTTGAGCTTCAAACTCAGCTAATTCCTTGTTGCCAGCCTCGATACGAGCTTGCAATTCAGCAACCTCTTCTGGTGTGAATTGACGAGTCATATCAATAGGCTCTTCCTCTGGTTGTAAAGATACAGATTCACCCAGAACTTCACCCACCACTTCTTTAAAGGCTTCATCACTTGTCTGAAGGTAAGTAGCTGTTGGGCGAAGAATATCTTCCCAATCAGATGACTCGACAATAGCCAATTGACTTTCAATCGTAGACTTGAGGCGTTGATGGAATACACGGCTCTTATTCTTCAACTCTTCTGTCTCAACAGCCACTCTCTTCGCATTATCTGTTGCCTGACGGAGAATTTCATTTGCCTTGTATTTCGCTTCTTCAAGCAAACGCTGAGCATCTTGTTCAGCTTGTTGAATAATATTGTTTGAACGTTCTTGAGCAGCTTGTTTAACACGCTCCGCTGTATCTTGAGCAATCAAAACTGACTGACTCAAGGAATCCTTCATCTCATCAAAGTAAGACAAACGTTCTTCCAAACTTTTGATGTGTGTCTCTTTATCGTGATTGCTACGAACCAAGTCTTCGTAGTCACGAACAACGATATCCAGAAATTCATCTACTTCTTCTGGATCAAAACCTCTAAATCTTGTACCAAAGGTTTTATCTTTAATTTCTAACGATGTAATTGGCATACTTTTCCTCACTTACTTAATAAAAAATAGAATCATTAATTGCTTCTGGTTCTTGCTCGCTTGTTACTGTTCTCTTAGGAATATCATTCGTATAATAGGAAAGACGTTCTTCTAGTTTTTTGATATAGAGTTCAGTTTCATCTTTGTATCGAATCATCTCCTCTAATTCAAAGTAAATCTTATCTAGAAATAGGTCAACTTCTTCCTGATTGTAGCCTCTGAATGTTCTTGAGAAAGCTTTATCACTTATTTCTTGTGGTGTAATCGACATATTTTTTCTCACTTGCTTAAAAGTAGCCGGACTGTTAGTTTTTTCTTATCCTTTTTGGTCTGACCATTATCTTTGACAATTTTTAGACGACCAAACTTTCTCACACTGATCAAATCTCCAACTGCAACTTGGTAATCAGATTTTTCAACCACATGATAATTTACCTGGACAGATTTTTTCTCAATCAGTTGACTAGTTTGATTTCTAGATAATTTCAAGGCACTTGATAAGAGGGCATCCAATCGAAAACTCGAAACTAAAATTTCTCGTTCTCTATAATCAATTTTAGACAAAATCCTATCGGTAAAAGGACATTCCTCCAGCGATACAGGAAGTCTGCCAATCTTTCTTATTCCATCCTGAAAAAGAGGAATGAAATCACGATTGACAAAAATCTGTGCTCTCTTTTCATCTACCAAGATATCACCAAATAATTTACGGTCAATTCCTAGTTGGTTGATAATTGTTCCCAATATTTTTCCATGACTCAGTTGTTCAAACTTACTCGGATAGCAAATTTCCAACAAGGCCATTTCAAAGTCTGATATCTCCGGTTCAAAGTAATCTGGATAGAGAAGAACCCGAACCGACTCTGTCGGAAGAAAATCACCACTACTTTGGTAACCCAGTCCATATGTCCCAGCTAGCACCCTCAAGATCTGTTCCTGATGGGGATTGATAAAAGGAGTAAGTACCGGTGCATAGGTATCTTCTACCCGCTTGATCCACTCTAATCCCTTATCAATAAAGGGAATATCATCTTGGGAAAAATGCTGATAAATGGCTCGATTTACTGTCATAGTAATAGGACTAGTCGTGTTAAGAGATTTCCAACAAACTGAATCAGAATCAGCGCTGCCCAAACCGTAAAATCAAGACCAGCAAATTGTAGATTGAGCTTACGAAGTGGCTCAATAACTGGGCGAGCAAGTCTGATGACTAAGCGACCTAGCTGGCTTTCATAGGCATTTGGAAACCATGAAAGAAGAGCAAATGCAACGAGAATGATGGAATAAATGCTAACCGCATTTTGGATTAAACGGATTAAGAAAATCATTATCTTGCTCTATTTCGTTTAATATCAAAACCAAACTCAGCGCTTTGTGATTCATCTGGAAGTTTGATATCTTCAATATTCACGACAACGTTGACAGGAGT
Organism: uncultured Streptococcus sp.; assembly: GCA_963535345.1. Lineage (GTDB taxonomy): Bacteria > Bacillota > Bacilli > Lactobacillales > Streptococcaceae > Streptococcus. The sequence continues at coordinate 68,623 of CAUSWL010000001.1, read as the reverse complement.
CAATAGATACATCGTGCTCGCAACTTTTTTCATATTTCCAGCCAAGACATGGCGGGCTCCGTCCAAGTAATCAAGGCAACGACGGGCTTGAACCTCTGTCATGTATTGGAAATCAATCAAAATACTTTCATTGCCAGCCAACAAATCTACAATTTCAGTTGCATCTTCGTATTTTCTTGGATAGCGAACGTCAATTGTCACTTTCTCATCTGAACGGTGGCTTTGCATTGCCAATTCTTGCTGTCGTGCATGTAGACGAGTAATATTTGCATCTTTTGCTGATCCTGACTGAGCAGGTGCTGGTAATTCTTTAGAAGATGAGATGGTTGGGCTAACTGTTTCCTCTTGTTGAGTCTGGTAGTTAGTCGTTTCTTCTCCGTCTTCTGTAAAATAATCTATAAATTTATCGAATCTATCTTTTAAAGACATAGCTCTCTCCTATTTAAAAAATGCTGTACCGATTCGAACAAAGGTTGAGCCGAACTGAATCGCTTCTTTAAAATCACGACTCATTCCCATGCTTAGCTCTGTCATCGGCATATTAGGGATTTGTTTTTCTCTAATTTCTGCTTGCAGAGCCTGCGTATCCTTGAAAATTCCTTTCAATTCATCACTGTCTGCCTCAAAAGGAGCCATGGTCATTAAACCAACATACTCAATCTGATCTAACTTAGCCAATTCTGGCAAAAGTTCTAGCAATTCTTCTTTTGAAAACCCATGCTTGCTTTCTTCCCCAGAAATATTGACCTGCAAGAAACACTTGACAACATGGTCTGTTCTCTTTTGAATTTCCTGGGCTAGCTTTAGGGAGTCTAAAGCATGAAAGTAATCCACAAATGGGATTACTTCTTTCACTTTCCGTCTCTGTAGTGTTCCTATTAAATGCCAAGTAACTGGGTAATCTTTCAAGGCCTGATATTTTTCTAAAAATTTATCGACTCGATTTTCACCTATATGACGGACACCAAGCGGAAGCAAGGCTTCCGCTGTTTGTACATCTACATACTTTGTCACTGCGATTACTGAAACAGCATCTAGAGCACGGTTGGCTTCTTGACTAGCATCAGCTATTTGCTGAAAAACTAATTCAGTATTTTTTTTCAAATTCATTGATTAACGGTTTTTGAAGAATGGAGGTGTATCCAATTCATCTTCATCTTGTGAAACTGGTGTTTCGAAGCGTTCTACCGGTGAAACAACTGGATCTGTTTGGCGAACAATTGACTCACGACGCAAGTCCCAGTCTCCAAAAGCAGACGCTTGGTTTGTTTCAAAACGACGTGGGCTTGATTTAGGCAATTCTGCTGTTTCTTCCAAGTCGAATTGACGGTCAAATGTGTGTGTTTGTGGCGCTTTAGTTGATGGACGTCCAACTGGTTGGTTGTTACGAGCTCCAACTACTTTTTCCACTCGCTCTTGACGAACACCTGTCGCTACAACAGTAACACGGATTTCATCCTTCATGCTTTCGTCAATTGATGTTCCAAGCCAGATGTTTACACCTTGGCCAGCTGCTTGGTTGACAATTTCTGAAGCTTCTTCTGCTTCAATCAAAGTCAAGTCAAGACCACCAGTAACGTTGACGATGACATCTTCAGCACCATCGATAGTTGTTTCAAGAAGTGGAGAGTAAATTGCTTTACGAGCTGCTTCAACAACGCGTTCTTCACCACTACCGATACCGATACCCATAAGGGCATTTCCTTTGTTGGCCATTACAGTTTTCACGTCAGCAAAGTCAAGGTTAATCAATCCTGGGTTCGTGATCAAGTCAGTGATCCCTTGAACACCTTGGCGAAGAACGTTATCTGCTTCGCTAAGAGCTTCAAGAAGTGGCGTTTTCTTATCAACGATTTCAAGCAAGTTGTTGTTAGAGATAATCAACAAAGTATCAACATGCTCGCGAAGTTCGTTGATTCCTTCTACAGCGTACTGGCCACGTTTGCTTCCTTCAAATCCGAAAGGACGTGTCACAACACCAACTGTAAGAGCACCAAGATCTTTAGCGATACGTGCAATAACAGGGGCTGCACCTGTACCAGATCCACCACCCATACCTGCAGTGATAAAGACCATGTCCGCTCCAGTGATAGCTTCCGTCAAAGCTTCTTCACTTTCTTCTGCAGCTTTACGTCCAACTTCTGGACGTCCTCCAGCACCCAAACCACGAGTCAATTTTGGACCAAGTTGGATAACTGTTTCTGCTTTCGTACTGCTAAGGGCTTGTACATCAGTGTTGGCTGCGATAAATTCTACACCAGCAACACCTTCGTCAACCATGCGGTTGATGGCGTTGCCACCACCACCACCGACACCAATTACCTTAATAACTGCGCCTTGAGCTGCTGCTGTATTAAATGAAAATGTCATAATTTCTTATCCTCTTTTATTCATCAAACATGCTTCCGATCAAACCACGGAAACGTTCTGTTAGCTTCGGTTTACTTTGAGAACTTGCTTGGAATTCTTCCTTGGGAGCAACTGGAGTTTCCTGCACAGTTTCAGCTGGAGCTGCTTGTGCTGGACTTGGTTGCGCTACTGGATTCAAACGTTGATTTGGAATGCCAAAGTTGATTGGTTTTTGACGAAGGAATTCATCTCCTTTAACTGCTTTTTGGGCAAGAAGATTGACTTCAGTCAATTTACCAGCAAACTCAGACAAGCTAATCACATGCGCAAATGCAGGGTTGCGAATTCCAACTTGATTTGGTACATAGAGTTTTACGCGAACACCAAATACTTCTTGGGCTAATTCAACAATTCCTGGCAAAATTGCATTTCCACCGATAAGGACGATACCTCCAGGTAAATCTAACAAGTGTCTTCTTTCCAACTCTTGTTTGATTTGGTCAAAGATATGTTTGATGCGTGCTGAGATAATTTCTGCCAAGTAGCTTTCTGTCACTTCAACAGGTTCTACTTCACCAATTACTTCAACTTGGAAAGTTTCGTTACTTGCAAGTGGAACGTAGGCTTCACCATAGTTCAGTTTCAAACTTTCTGCAATTTTTTGAGATGTTTTCAAGACTTTAGAAATGTCTTTAGTAACGTAATCTCCACCTTCTTGGTAGATGTTAGTGAACTGCAATTCTTGGTTGCGGATAGTCGCTACAGTAGTCTGACCTCCACCCATGTCAATGACAGTCGCACCAAATTCACGTTCACCTTCATTGAGAACGGAGTTCACTATTGCCAAAGGTGAAATAATCACATTATCAACATGAATGCCTACACGCTCAACTGTCTTGCGAAGATTGTGTAGAATCGTACGAGGACCTGTGTAAAGCAGACCACGCATTTCCAAGCGAACACCCATCATACCACGAGGGTCACGGATGCCTTGGAATCCATCCACGATGAATTCTTCTGGAATAAAGGTAATCACTTCACGGTCAGGAGTCATGCTCTTTGTCAAAGCTGATTTGACAACATTTTCAACATCTTGATCTGTGATTTCTTTGGTATCTGAAGTTACAGGAATCATTCCTTGTGTTGGTTCAACCTGCAAGAGGTTTGCTGGAAGGCCAACGTTGACAGATTTAATAGAAATACCAGCTTTCTCTTCTGCCTGTGTGATTGCAGATTTGATTGCTGAAGCAGCTGCTTCAATATCAACAATAATTCCGTCTTTTACACCTTTACTTTTGGCATTACTAACACCAATTACATTTACTTCGCCATCTCTATGCTCAGCTACTAGCACTTTAATCGAGCTAGTTCCGATATCTAAGCCTGTAAAAAAACCATCTCTAGTCATTACATCGCATCCTCTCTGTCTTCCAAGTTTCTCACTTCTATTTAATAACTATGTTTGGGCATAGCTATTCAAAGAATATTATAACACAAAAAATCTTATTGTGCTTAGATTTTGATAAAATTCCTGCATGTTTTTTGAGAAAATTCTAGAAAAATTCTTCTTCTAAGAGATTATTTGAAGTTAACGTTCACAATTTCCTTTTTGTTTCTTAAAAATCCAAAAAAGAGAAGATCATTTTAAATCTTCTCTTGAATAAATTCTTCCGATTTTTGTTGTAAAAAATTTTCTACTAATTTCCCTGTTAAGCGAATTGCTATCACGATAACAGTCGAAACAAGGAGATAATTTAAGGGCTGGCCGAAGCTTCCAACAAGTGGTGGTTTGTTTAAAAATCCATAATCTCCACCTACAACTAAGTTGACAACCCATATCAAGCCATTTAAGGCGAAAGTAATCACCACCACATTCTTCAAATTGAGAAGGGAAGGTTGATAGTTTCTAAACAAGTATAGGAGCGCATTTCCTAAAAGGGCAACATGTCCAATAATGAAGGACAAAATGGTCACGTGTGGAAATGGGTAGGGATCAAAGAGTGGGTAAGCCAGTGCCGCTGTTGCTCCAAAAGTTCCTAAAAGGGCAAAGTATTGTTTGTACTTGGATGTCCCTGGAATCAAGAGCATCACAAACATGGCGATACGGCAATGATAGAAGGGCAAACTTTCTGACAGAGGCATGAGATTGCCCCAATACCAGCTATACAGAACAATCAGTTGAACAGACTGAAGGATCTGAATAAAACGCTGGTAAGCCACTTTATCGCGAAAACGATAAGAAGCATAGAAAGTAAGAGCCAGTAAACATAACAAACCAATGTACCAGTGGAGTTCAAACTGGGGCGGTTCTGATATCTGTGTGGTAAATAATTTATCCCACAAATTCATATTCTATTCCTCGTTCATCTAGCTAGAGGCAGTAAAAAATTCACTTTCTCCAGCTTTTAAATTTTTTGAAAAAACTTGATTCTATGCTATTCATAGAACACTTGCGTCTTAAATTCGCAACCTATTATATCATTTGTATTGCAGAAATGCACCTTGCAGACACCCTTTTTTGATTTGTCAACTTCTCTAGCATAAACTAATCAACATATTGGTCTCTTTGTCCTTTATAAACTTGCCAGAGAATCTCCATTTGGTCCTTGGTGATGCGTTTTTCAGATAAGACTGGCAATTGGTCAATGGCAAAAAATTGAAGGTCAGCAATTTCTTGATTCTCTTGAAATTGTCCATCAAGAAGCTTACATTCAAAGACAAACTTTGCATATTGTTTGCTCTGCAGTTGGAAACGATTGGTATCAAAAACTGCAAGTAACCTTTCAGCTTTTGCTGTAAAGCCGGTTTCTTCTTCAATTTCTTTAAGAATATTTTCGGTTGGAGAATAGCCAACTTCACCAAAACCACCTGGCAAAGCCCAACTATCCTCTCCTTTTCCTCTAACTAAACAGACTTTTTCATCCTCAACAATCCAAGCACGGACGTCCATCAGAGGAGTTGCATAAGCGGACGGTGGTTTCAAGACTTCTGCCACTTCTTCTGCATCGAGGTCTGATACCTGATTCAACATTTCAGATAAAAGGATTCGCAAGTCCTCGTAGCGCTCACGGTCGAAAGGATCTTTTGTAAAAGTTAATCCAGTATCCGTAATGGCTAGCATTCTTTGCAGATACTTGGTAAAATCACTTGCATTCATTTTCTAAACTTTCTACCAACTTGGCTAGATTCATGGAGTTAGAGCCTTTAAGCAAAATTTGGTCATTGGCACCGAGGCTTTCCTTGACTTGCTTGACAAGGTCTTCAAATTGGTCCTCGTCAGCTGTTTTCTTAAAATAGAAAACGTGGCCGATTGGAAACATTTGACTGGCAAGTTGTGCCAATTCGGCAATGTCTTCTCCATAGAAAATAACGGTATCCAGCACATCTGGCGATAGGCTTAAAATCATCTGGTTATGGAGTTGGACTGACTGGTCGCCGAGTTCCTTCATGTCTGCCAAGACAGCGATTTTCTTGCCCCCTTCATTAGCTGGAATGGCAGAGAATGTCTCCAAAATCAACTTCATAGCAGTTGGATTGGCATTGTATACGTCAGACAGAATATCTGCTCCATTGGCTGCCTTCTTCCACTCAGTACGATTGCGGGTCAATTCTAGGTTCTGAAAGGCCTGACGAATTTGCTCCTCTGAAACTCCTTCTTGTAGAGCCACATAAGCAGCAATCATAGCATTGGTGGCATTGTACTTACCTGTCACTGGCAAATCGAGGGCTTGTCCCAAGAAATTGGCCTTAAAGGTCAGACTATTCTTGCGCTCAACCAAGTCTGTGATTTCCAGCTCTGCTCCTGGCCCAAAACGAACCACCTTTTTATCTGTAGGCAAGTAGTCCTCTACAATCGAGTCAGCTGGTGCCAAAAGCAAAGAACCTGGTGCCATACCATCTGCAATCTGCATTTTTCCTTTGGCAATCTCAGAACGGTCTTTGAAAAAGGCCAAATGAGCCTCTCCAACCAAGGTCACAATGGCTGTCTTAGGATGAGCCAATTCAGACAAGAGATGGATATCCCCCAAGTGATCCTGCCCCATTTCCAAGACCAATTTTTCAGTATCATCTGGCATATGAAGAACTGTGTAAGGAAGACCAATCTCGTTATTGTAATTGCCCTGAGTTTTGTAGGTCTTGTAGGTTGTTGATAATAAATGTGCCAACATATCCTTGGTCGTCGTTTTTCCATTTGAACCCGTTACGGCAAAGACATCAACAGCCGTTTTCTCAAGATAGTAGGCGGCTAGTTGTTGAAAGGCAATCAAAACGTCAGCTACTAGAATGTAGGGATGATTTGCAACCTCTTTCTCAGACAAGGTTACTGCTGCACCATTTTCAAAAGCTGTTTCGATAAAGTCATGACCATCGCGCGCACCTTTGAGTGGCACAAACAAATCACCTGTCCCAATCAAACGACTGTCAAACTCAGCTTTTTCTATCTGGGTGTCCTCAAAGATGCTGACATCATTTTTAGCCCCAACAGCTTGGGCAACTTCATGGATTGTTAATTTCATTTCTACTCCTTTAAAAAGGGTTGAAGTCCGAGAACTCTAGTCACCTTGCAGTGATGGTTCTGGCTTCTACCCTCTCTTTCATTTTATAGCAAATGCGCTTCGCGCTTGTCAAAACTTTCCTTAGCAAGGTCAACCAAACGCTCGATTAGTTCTGGGTAGCTGATTCCCATATTGTCCCAAAGTAGTGGATACATAGACCACTGGGTGAAACCTGGCATGGTATTGAGCTCGTTGAGGAAAACCTCTCCCTTGTCTGTATAGAAGAAATCGCAACGAGAGAGACCGAGGCCACCAATGGCACGGAAGGCAGTTTCTGCATTTTGACGCATGACAGCTACCACATCATCACTGATTTTGGCTGGGATGTCCATAGTAATCTTGTTGTCTATATACTTGGCATCGTAGTCATAAAAGGCAACATCCTTGACCACTTCCCCTGGAAGCGTGCTTTTGACATCGTAGTTGCCCAAGAGACCAACCTCGATTTCACGGGCATTTACCCCTTGCTCTACCAAGACACGGCTGTCATATTGGAAGGCAAGTTTCAAAGCTTGACGGAGTTCTTCTTGATTTTCAGACTTAGAAATACCAACACTTGAACCCATGTTTGATGGTTTTGTGAAAACTGGATAAGTCAATTTTTCTTCAACTTCGGCAATTTTAACAGTCACATCATCACCTTCGACAATGGCCACATAAGGAACTTGGGCAATCCCGACAGATTCTAAGACACGCTTGGTCGTGATTTTATCCATGGCAAGACTAGATGACAAGATGTTACAACCGACGTAAGGCATTTTCAAAACTTCAAGGAATCCTTGAACAGAGCCATCCTCTCCCATCGGACCATGAAGAACTGGAAAGACCACCGCACCTTCTTCGTAGATAGCACTTGGAGCAACTTTCTTATCCCAATCGATTGTTTCATTGGTCATAAGACGGTCCTCTTGACCTGGAGTCTGGCTAAATTCTTGCGTTTTAATAAAGTCACCTGACTGGCTGATGAAGAAAGTCTTGACTGTGAAACGGTCGTAGTTGACCGCACGCATCACACTTTCAGCTGAAAGAACAGAGACTTCACGCTCTGCACTACGTCCACCGTATAAAAGAATAATCGTTTGTTTCATATTATTTGTTCCAATTCTAATAGAATACTCGTTCTTTAGTATATCATATTTGCTTCTTTTTTGAAACTTGTATCTAAAAAAGCCCTCATTTGAGAGCTGAAACTTTACCGATCCACCACTTGAGCTTCAAAGTAAGCTGGTTTGTCGTCTACATTGGTGATGGTGATCGTGTAGGACTTGTTATTGGTTACATAAAAAACATTCTCCCCTTGGTAGCTGACAACAATCCCATTCTTTACCAAATGAATACCTTTTTAATTGTTTGGAAGCTCTTTATCATCATACCTTTTTGGAGCTCTATCTATTCTGCAAAATTTCGTTCTCTTTCCTTTTTCTACGCTGACCCGACCACCTGATAAACTGCAACAATACTATCATACGAAGAATCAAATAGACCAAACGAAGGATTTTCATCTTTCCAAGAGCTGATAAGAAGTTTTTCCTTGCATTCCCCACTTCTTGAACTAACTGTTCAACCGTCTTACCTGTTTCCTCTTCAATAGCAACTGCATTCTTTGAAATCAAATAATATTTTTGTTCTAATCTGCTGATATAGGCTTTGGAAATTGGCTCGTCTAAGAAAAAATATACTCTATCAGCATATTCATCCTGAGACAGCGTATAGTAAACTTCAGCTTCACTCTCCCATTTTTTAGGAAAACTAGTTATTCTAATATTTCCATAGTCTAAATGCATCATTCCATCTAAAACGTCATTAGTCCATTCTTCCGCATAATGGTATAATTTCATTTTCTTATCTACCATTGGCCAAACTATAACATACCGACTATGCATGAATTCCTTAGTTAATGCAGAATTACTTGCCAAACTGGTCGCACTAATCTCATATACTGACCAAATAAGAACTAAGAGCATTAAGACAGCTTGAGTTGGTTTGTTTTTATAATATTTTTTCATTTTATTTAACATTTTACTCTCCAACTGCGGGATTAGGTTTATCTAAATCTTTTTTGACATTTTGACTAGTATTCGCCACTAGATCCTTTCTTGCATATTCGAAAGAAACAAGCTGATTGTTACTTTCAAAGCAAATAAGTCTCCTTTACTAAACAATTGCAACTACTGAGGCCTAGTTTACGGTTCCTAAATCTACCGATCCACCACTTGAGCTTCAAAGTGCGCCGGTTTGTCGTCTACATTGGTGATGGTAATCGTGTAGGACTTGTTATTGGTTACATTAAATACTTTTTCCCCTTTGTAACTGACAACAATTCCATCCCGTACTAAATTAATGTCCTTTTGATTGTTTGGAAGCTCTTCATCATCATTTTCTGAATGATTTCTTCTAAAAAGTTTTTGTTCTTCAACACCATAAAAAATATCGCTATCCATCTCAAACCAAACTTTTTTACCTGATAATTTAAGCTTATTAGTGTCATTTTTTTTCAAGATTAATTCTAAGTAGTATTCTACATCATGTGTCCGAGGATTTACTGTAAAGTTAGCCGACTCTCCTGGTTGCAGAGTATACTTACCAAGATTTTGTGCCCATAGATTAAAGAAAAAAATGGCCGCCAAAACTACAACAAGTGTTAAACTACAACCTAAATTCCAATTTGATTTTCTCTTCAAGTTCATTTGTAACTCTCCTTATAGTCATTAATTCAGTCTTGAATCATCTTAGCATCTCCTGGATTATCTCCATAATTTCCATTAATAATGTTCTCTAAATATTTCAAAGGATTCTTATCTGACCATCCCTGAGCCACTCCTGCCCCAACTTTCAAATATGCATCACTCGATTCTAAGTAACCTTTACCAACATAGCCAAAGAGATAATTTCCCAAATAATCAGACTTCATCCCTTGTTTCCACTTTCGTCCCCAGAGTGAGAACGGATATTCTTCTCTGTATGTTCGGTTTTTTAAGTCTAGCGGTTTATTAGAATTAACCAAATCTATAAATGTTCCATTGTCTCCAATCTCATTTCCTATAGCAATCGAATTATCGACTCTTCCATTATCACCAGGGCTTTTCCATTTTCCAACTTATCTAAGATTTCTGGTATTCTTTATGCAAATCCTTAGCTTTCTTAGAAGAATCATATTTTGCACTCTCAATCTTCACATCCTTCATCTTCTGCACCCAGCTCATGTCCACACCGTCCGCATAGTAGTTGCCATCACAATTGACGAGGTATGGGGAATTTACACAAATAGATTCCTAGTAATCACTAAAAAAGGAAACTCTGGAAATGAATAGTCCTCACGAAGTATAGAACTAAAAGAAAAAAGGGGAGTGTAAAATTGGTAACTTAAGTTTTACAAAGAAAAGAAGACAAGAATAAAGCTATCAAAGTGAAAAAATAATCATTTTTTCTTCATTTTACTTTTCTAGTTTCCTCTATTCACCTGTCACCTGCGCTTCAAATCTAATGTCTCTGTCTGAAATATTCGTTATTTTTATTTGTTTTGCGTTTGGAATCTCAAATTCCCAAGATTCTTTAGATTGAAGAACTACACCTTTTTCTGATAAATATATACTATTATTTGTATCGTTTTCTTTTATTTTTGTTGGGATATTACTTGACGATGAGTAGATTTCGCTAATTTCTTGCTTCAAAACATCATAGTTAGTCCCTAAAAGGTTTCCTTCTCCCTTCTGCCACCATGAGGTTTTCCCAGATAATTCTAATTTCCCACCAGAAATCTTAGATAGATATAATTTTGGAGTAAATTCCTTTTGTTTTGAGGTCGGAACTTTTAAAACTATGGAATCCCCTGGTTTCAAGGTATAACTCGCATTTTTGAAATACAAAAAAATATAATAGGAAAACACAATCGCTACAATAGCAACTATTCCAGAACATCCTAGATTCCATTTATTAAATTGTTTTCTTTTATTTTTCACGCGTACTTCTCCCCATTCTTCGTCAGAAACTCAGATTGAGACATATCACTAATCTGCTCCAAGATCCTCTCTCCAAATATCCTTGTCGGTCACATCAACCCAATTTTTGGGGCTAAAGCGACTAGAGTAGATGGAGGTCCAGTTTACCGATCCACCACTTGAGCTTCAAAGTGTGCCGGTTTGTCGTCTACATTGGTGATGGTGATCGTGTAGGGAGTTTCTTCCGTCACCCCAAATACTTCCTTTATCTCCCCTTGAACCACTATACCATCACTTTCTAAATAGATACTTTTACTCTTATCATTTGGTAAGTCTTTACGCTCGGTTTTGTCTTTTAAAAAAATTAGCTCCGTTATTGTTTGCTTTTCAACATTATAGACTATATTACTGTCTTTCATTCCCCAACCTTTTCGACCGGACAATTTTAACTTCGCATCATCTAATTTTTTAAAATGTAGTTCCGAATTATACTCTAGCTGATCTGTATTGGGATAAACTCTCAATTGAACACTTTGACCAGGTTGCAGAGTGTAATTACCAGCATTTAAAACCACACAAATAAAAACTGCCGCAAACGAACCATACAACAATCCGATGATCATTCTTGAGAGACTGCTTTTAAAGTGCCGTAAAAGTAGAAATAAAGACACAATAAATAACACGGGTGTTAGCATTTTAGTTTTCCTCTCTCATCACTATTAAAATCCAGAAGAACTGTGGCCTTCAATCCCTCCTTAAAAGAGAGTATATTTTCCAACCCAAAAGAAAGCAGACCAAAGCTATCGAATAGTAGAAAATTTTCTGAAGCAAATGATTTAAAACTATCTTTCTCATCTGATTCACAACTGTATATAACTGATTCATCGCATTGTCCGAGCGTTGTTCCCAAACGGTCACTGAAGAACCTGTGTTACTTTCAATCACAGCTTGATTTTCACTTGCTAATTTCAAATATCTCCCAGCATGATACAACCGCTTTTCCCCATTTAACCAACTAATTTCAACACTCTTGTCTCCTTGTAATCGATTATTGTAACTGATGGATACCGCTTGATTCTCAGAAGAAATCTTACTTTCAATTTGATTATAGTCATCCACCACATAGATAAGGCCGATGTTCTTTCCATTTTCTTTTGAGGGCACTAGATGAATATGCTTATCAAGAGCATGCCAATCCTGATCATTTTTATCTTGAATCAATTTAACCATACTACTATTCACATCCATCTTAGAAAATGAAATATATTGGTAGATCGGCTTAATGATGAACAATACCATATAAAAAAGGAAAAATAGGATAGACTTACTTTTATTTCTCATTTACTGCTCCAAAGTAACTTTTTTTACAAAATATTCTTAAGAACTCTGTCATGGCAACCTGCCTTTATAAAACTATTACCTCGTCGTTCCGTTTGTTATTCGGTTCTCCATATATCCTTAACTGTCACTTCTCCCCAATTATCTAGGCTAAAACGACTGGCATATATGGAAGTCCAGTCTGCCAAGACTTTGTGACGGAGTATTTCATCTGCTTCCCTGCGAATCTCATCGGCAGTCTTTCCATGCTCCGTTAGAAAGGCTTCTACTTGAGACTGATGATAATATCTCACGCTTTTCTCATCGTGATACCACATAAATCGTTCTAATTGCTGATTGTTTACATCGTACAGGTAATCTACATTTATGGTTGTCTCTGTATCTGGCAGTCTCAAACGCATCTCTATCCCAACTTTCGTCATCTCCTGAAATCCAAAATAAAAATAATAACCTAGAGATTGAATAGTATTTGGTAAATCTACACTTTTATAATCAATAGAATGAATAGAAATTTCTTGAGAATCGTTGTCCACAAATTTTAAACTTTTTAACTTATAAAAAGCTCGACCTTTCCATAGAAACGTATAATTGTGATAATCACTTTCTTCGTAGTATATTTCATCAAAAATATTGTGAACTCTCTGATATTTATAGTACTGAAAACCAGAGAAAGATAATAATAGAACTATTAGCAACGAAAAAATTGCAAATTTCCTCTTCTTCATCTAATCACCTCATCTCTGTCAACTCTTGATTACCTGTTTCAATATTTCGAATGAAATTATCAATACTTGGGTAATTTTTTTGTAGCTTATCTACGGTATCTTTTTCTAGTAAAATCCCTCAACACACCCCGTTGTTCATACGACATTGTGTTAAGAAAGAAGTTACTTTCTCTGGTAAACTATCCATACAAAGTCTGATACATCTTTTTCATGAAAGCCTCAAGCTCTTTTTGAACAATCTTTAATAGGCGCTCTTCTTCAGCTTGGGGGATAGTCACTCTCTCATTTTTATTTTTTTCATTTGTTTGAAAATAGGCGCTAGAAACTATATCCAAGTTCTTATCCAATTCATATAGTACACTAGTTATTTTACCATCTATCTCTATTTCAAAATAAGCAGTAACCCCCCGTCCACGATACGATATTTTCAAATCGATGTCTCCTTTTATTTCTATGGAGTCAATTCCTCCATCCAAGCGAATAGCTCCATCGGGAGGAATGACATAGCCCGCTTTACGGATGTCAGGCGCATATTTCCCTGATGCCATCAAACGTTGTAAGACGGCTATATTGTCCCTCTCTTCAAAGGAGGTTTTTAATTGCATATGTTCTTGATGGTTTTGATACTGAAAGTAAAGATTCAAACCAGTAGCTAAGGCAATTACAGAACCAATCACGATTAGCATTTTTTTAAGTCCCGACATTTTTTCACCCCCTCTGTCTAAGTTATCATAGAAGTGTTGTTCATACGACATTGTGTTAAGAAAGAAGCTACTTTCTCTGGTAAACTATCCATACAAAGTCTGATACATCTTTTTCATGAAGCCATCAATCTCGCTTTGAACAATCTTTAATAGGCGCTCTTCTTCGGATTGAGAGATGTTCACACTCTCTTTTATATTTTTTTCATTTATTTGAAAATAGGCGCTAGAAACTAAATCAAAGTTCTTATCCAATTCATAGAGTACACTAGTTATTTTACCATCTATCTCTATTCTAAAATAAGCAGTAACCCCATTCCGTCCCGGATTTGAGATATCCAAATCGATGTCTCCTTTTATCTCTATGGAGTCAATTCCTCCATCCAAGCGAATAGCTCCATCAGGAGGAACGACATAGCCCGCTTTACGGATGTCAGACGCATATTTTTCTGACGCCATTAAACGTTGTAAGACGGCTATATTGTCCCTCTCTTCAAAGGAGGTTTTTAATTGCATATGTTCTTGGTGGTTTTGATACTGAAAATAAAGATTCAAGCCAGTAGCTAAGGCAATTACAGAACCAATCACGATCAGTATTTTTTTAAGTCCTGACATTTTTTCACCCCCTCTGTCTAAGTTATCATAGAAGTCTTGTTCATACAGCATTGCGTTGAGCAAGAAGCTTCTTTCTCTGGTAAACTATCCATACAAGGTTTGATATATCTTTTTCATGAAGTCATCAATCTCGCTTTGAACACTTCTCAACAAGTAATCTTCTTCGGCTTGTGAGATAGAAACAATCTCTCTTTTCCCGTTACCATTTTGCTGAGAATAGCTGGAATCAATTAAATTCAGATTTTTATCTAAAATAAAAGTTATATGTGTTTGTTTTTCATTAACCTGTGTGATGAAAAATAACTGAAAATCCTTAGCATCCTTTTTGGGAGGGCTAATTTTCAAATGTAACTCTCCTTCTATTTCTAATGGATAAATAACTCCATCCAATCGAATAGCTCCGTCAGAAGGAATAGTATATCCTGCCTTGCGGATGTCAGACACATATTTTTCTGATGACGTCAAACGATGAAGAACTTCAATTCTTTCATTTTTCTCAAAGGATTCTTTTAAAGCACTAGATTGTTGGAAATGATTGTAAGTAAAATATAAAGGAATCTCTAATAGGAACAAGGACAATACAATCAACCACTTAAACTGTTTTACTTTATCTAACATTCGCCTTTCCTCTATCAACACTCTCTTTCAAATAGGTGGGATTATAAATTCTCACTCACCTTCCTCATCATCATAAACTGGCTCGCCATGGATTTTGATGTATTCTTCATTTCTACGGTCATCTTCTTCCCAAACTGGGTCTCTCACATCATCCATAAATGAAATTTCTTCTAAGCTCATCTCATTTGCTTCATCAAAAGTCAGAGATATGATATCTTGGTGCTTTTCCTTGAATTCCTCGACTGTTAGCCATGTTTTCTTATCATCTTCACTAATTTTCCCATCAATCGCAGTCGCAATTTCAAGTGCCATAATATACATAGCTCGTTTATCAACAGTGAGAAGGTCAAGGTGCTTAGAAGCAATTCTTAAACATTCACCTTTCTCACGAAAATCCGACATCATTGCATCTTCGTAATCTAGCTGTATATATTCTGACTTATGGGATAAAAAATCATACTTTATCCCTTCCTTAATCTGAACACTTTTCCACCTATCACCATGAGTTTCCTTATCTAATTCTAAATGAATAGAAAGTTTCTCGATTGGTAGTTCTAGAAACCCAGCATACGACAAATCCGGCTCTATTCCATCTTTTTCCTCAAACCACATCCTTTTCGCTAGTTCCATGTAATCAAATGGAATTTCTTTGGTATAATCACCTTTGATATATAGTCTCACTCGTCTTCCTCGTCGTCATAAACACGTTCACCATGGATTTTAATATATTCTTCGCGAAGCCGTTCTTCTTCTTCCCATAGCGGATCTCTTACTGGTATCATTGTCTTTAATTCTTCCAAACTAATTTCAACCGCTTCATCATAAGTCAGTGAAAGAACATCCTTGTGCAACTCCTTAAATATCTCTACATCCATCCAGGTCTGCTTGTCATCCTCACTGATCTGCCCGTCAATAGCAGAAGCTACCTCGACTGCCATGATATACATAGCACGTTTATCTACGGTTAAAACATCTATATGGGATGTTGCGATACTTAGATAATCTCCACGTTCTCTCCACTCTGTAATGAAAGTTTTTTCAAATTCAAGTGTTATACTCTCATATTCCAAAGACGACCAAGAATTACTAGGAATTATAAAAGGAGCCTTATCCCATCTTTCGTCAACTGAAGACCATTTGTGTAACCGAACACCAAAGTAAAAATCATCCTGTAACATAGCATCATCACCAACATTGGAGAAACTTATTTTCTTGCCATTCCGTTCCTTAAACCACATCTTCCAAACAAGCTCTCTAGTTGTGAAGTCTATTTTTTTCGTAAAATCACTTTTGATATATAGTCTCACTCGTCTTCCTCGTCATCCAACTCTACCTCTCCATGGACTTCGATATATTCTTCTCGCTTTCTATCCAACTCTTCCCAGAGAGGCTCGTCTATGGCTTTCAAAACCTTTATCTCTTCTAAACTAATATCGACTGCTTCGTCGTAGGTCATATTCAGTAGGTCTTTATGTTTCGTTTTGAATTCTTCAACACTCAGCCATGTTTCTTTGTCGTCTTCGCTGATTTGACCGTCAATGACAGATGCAACTTCAATACCCATGATATAGAGAGCTCGCTTGTCAACCGTTAGAATATCCTTATGAGTCGTGATGATTCGAAGATAGTCTCCTTTTTCTCGCCCATCACTTTCATAGGAATCTTCAAAATCCAATATTAGATACTCATATTTAAATGAATTCCATGGATTATCTCCTATTTTAAAATCAGCCATTCCCCAACGCTCATCATTTGAAGAAAATTTGTCCAAACTAACGCTAAAATAAAAGTCATCATCACGTGCGTAAGAAAAACCAACTTTCACTCCCTTACGTTCCTTGAACCACATTTTCCAAGGATATTCCATACAGGCCTGATAGATACTAATTTCGTAGTTGCCTTTAAGATATAGTCTCACTCGTCTTCCTCGTCGTCATAAACACGTTCGCCATGGATTTTGATGTATTCTTCACGAAGCCTATCCAATTCTTCCCAGATGGGTTCGTCAATAGCGTCAATCGTCTGAATTTCTTCCAAACTCATCTCATTTGCTTCATCAAAGGTTAGAGATAAGATATCTTGGTGCTTTTTCTTGAACTCCTCGATTCTTAACCATGTTTTCTTATCATCTTCACTAATTTTTCCATCAATCGCAGTCGCAATTTCGAGTGCCATAATATACATAGCTCGCTTATCAACTGTTAATATATCTAGATAATTCGAAGCGATTCTTAGATAAGCACCCTTTTCTCTACCGTCGCTTTCATAACTTCCTTCATAATCCAAATCAATATTTTCATATTTTTGGGAATTGATTGCACTGCCCCCTTTTGCCTTGACATCTTTCCAACGAGAGCCACTTGCTCCCCACTTATCTAACCGTAAAGATAGATAGAAGTCATTTTGTAGCATCTCATCATCTCCAACATTTGAGAAACTTATTTCTTGACCATTTCTTTCTTTAAACCACATTTTCCATGCGAGTTCTCTGTAGCCAAATGACACTTTTCTAGTATAATCACCTTTGATGTATATTCTCACTCGTCTTCCTCATCGTCATAAACACGTTCGCCATGGATTTTGATATATTCTTCGCGAAGGCGTTCTTCCTCTTCCCATAGAGGATCTCTTACCGGTACCATTGTCTTTAATTCTTCCAAACTGATTTCAACAGCTTCATCATAAGTCAGTGAAAGAACATCCTTGTGCAACTCCTTAAAAGTCTCTACATCCATCCAGGTCTCTTTGCCATCCTCGCTAATCTGACCATCAATGGCAGAAGCCACCTCGACTGCCATGATATACATAGCTCGTTTATCAACCGTTAAAATGTCCGTATGGGTAGTCGCAATCCTAAGGTATTCTCCACGTTCTCTCCCATCAGTAATAAAATCATTTTCAAATTCTAATTGAATATTTTCATCAGAAAACGAATTCCAAGGGTCACTCTTGTCATATGGTATATGATTCCATCGCTTATCATTAAATCGCCATTTATCAAATTGAACTCCAAAAAAGAAATCATCTTGCAACATCTCATCATCACCAACGTTTGAGTATGTAATAGGATGACCCTGCCATTCCTTAAACCACATTTCCCAGAGCAACTCTCTTGTCGTAAAGGTTATTTTTTTCTTAAAATCACTTTTGATATATAGTCTCATAAATCTGAGATATCGCCTCCATGTGCTAGTATGTATTCTTTTCGACGATTAGCTTCTTCCTCCCAAAGAGGGTCGTCTACAACATCCATCGTTTGAATTTCTGTCAAACTTAGTTCATTTGCTTCTTCAAAAGTCAGAGATAGAATAGCCTCGTGCTTTTTCCTAAACTCCTCGACTGTTAGCCATGTCTTCTTATTATCCTCGCTAATTTGCCCGTCAATCACCTTTGCAATCTCAAGCGCCATAATATACATAGCCCGTTTATCAACTGTCAAAATTTCTAGATGGGTGGTTAAAATACGGAGATAGTCACCCTTTTCATTATAATCTGTAGCAAATGCATCTTCAAAATTAATTTCAATACATTCTTTAATATGTGAAAAGAGACTTCTTACCCCTTCCTTTAGGGGGACACTAGACCATCTCTTATCAGCAGTGCTTTTCCTCAAGGATAAATTTGAGAAAAAATCTTCTTGTAATGCATCATTGTTCCCAGCATTTGAGTAAGAAATTTGCTCATCTTCTGGAAACCACATTTTGCCAGCTAGTTCCAAATAACCATAAGGTACTCTTTTTGTATAATCGCCTTTTAAGTATAATTTCATTCTTCCTCGTCGTCATAAACTGGCTCGCCATGGATTTTGATATATTCTTCCCACCCTCTGTGTAATTCATCCCAAAGGGGTTCATCAATCGCCTCCATAACCTCTAGTTCTTCCAAACTAATATCGACTGCTTCGTCGTAGGTCAAATTCAGTAGGTCTTTATGTTTCGTTTTGAATTCTTCAATACTCAACCATGTTTCTTTGTCGTCTTCGCTGATTTGACCGTCAATGGCAGATGCCACCTCAATCGCCATGATATAGAGCGCTCGCTTGTCAACCGTTAGAATATCTAGATGAGTGGAAATAATTCGCAAATGATCACCTTTCTCACGTCCATCGCTTTCATAAGAATTTTCTAGATCCAATGTCAAGTTTTCATATTCAAATGTCTTCCAAGGGTTTATATTTGTATTAAAATTTGCACTCTCCCAACGTTCGTCATTATATTTAAATTTATCCAACCGTAAATTCAAATGTAAATCTTCATCCCAAGCATAGGAAAAATCAAGTGGAATTCCTTTTCGCTCTTTGAACCACATTTTTTGAGCTATTTCTTTAAACTCTTCATAAAAATCAGTCTTGGTGTAATCACCTATGATATAAAGTCTCACTCGTCGTCCTCATCGTCATAAATACGTTCGCCATGGATTTTGATATACTCTTCCCGAAGTCGCTCTTCTTCTTCCCATAAAGGATCTCTTACTGGCACCATTGTCTTTAATTCTTCCAAACTAATTTCAACCGCTTCATCATAAGTCAGTGAAAGAACAGCCTTATGATATTCCTTAAATTCTTCTACACTTAGCCAACTTTGCTTGCCGTCTTCGCTAATCTGACCATCAATGGCAGATGCTACTTCAGTTGCCATAATGTATAAAGCACGTTTGTCTACAGTTAAAACATCTGTATGAGATGTGGCGATACGTAGATAATCCCCACGTTCTCTCCACTCTGTAATGAAAGTTTTTTCAAATTCCAATGTTATACTCTCATATTCCAAAGACAACCAAGGATTGCTCGGAATTATAAAAGAAGCTTTATCCCATCTTTCATCAACAGAAGCCCATTTGTGTAACCGAACACCAAAGTATAAATCATCCTGTAGCATGGCATCATCACCAACATTGGAGAAACTTATTTTCTTGCCTTTCCGTTCCTTAAACCACATCTTCCAAACAAGCTCTCTAGTTGTGAAGTCTATTTTTTTCGTATAATCACCTTTGATATAAAGTCTCATAAATCTGAGATATCGCCTCCATGTGCTAGTATATACTCTTTTCGACGAGTGGCTTCTTCCTCCCAAAGAGGGTCGTCTACCACATCCATCGTTTGAATTTCAGTCAAACTTAGTTCATTTGCTTCTTCAAAAGTTAGAGATAGAATATCCTCATGTTTTCTTTTAAACTCCTCGATTGTCAACCAGCTAGCCTTATTATCCTCGCTAATTTGCCCATCAATCACCTTTGCAATTTCAAGCGCCATAATGTACATGGCTCGTTTATCAACTGTTAAAACTTCTAGATGGGTGGTTAAAATACGGAGATAGTCTCCTTTTTCATTGTAGTCTGTAGCGAATGCATCTTCAAACTCTAGGTCAATACATTCGTCAAGATGTGAAAAGAGTCTTCGTACCCCTTCCTTTAAGGGGACACTAGACCATCTCTTATCGGCAGTGCCTTTCCTCAAGGATAAATTTGAGAAAAAATCTTCTTGTAAATCATCATTGTTCCCAGCATTTGAGTAAGAAACTTGCTCATCTTCTGGAAACCACATTTTGCCAGCTAGTTCTAAATAACCATAAGGTACTCTTTTTGTATAATCACCTTTTAAATATAATTTCATTGTTCACTCCTTATTGCGTCAAGTATTTAAAAGCTTTCCACATATTTTTGATAATTTCCTCTTTTGCACCTTGACCAAGTCCTTTTAGTTCAGAACGTTTGTTTACCCAGTCTACAATATCCTGCCTACTTGAAATCCTTGAAACCTCGATATCTATGTCAAGGTCATAACCCGATTTCCCACTCCCCGATTGAACTTGGATTTTCCCACTATCTGGCTCCGCATCAACTCGAATATTATCGACTTTTTTACCTTTAACTCGTCCAGAGACCTTTTTCCCAAAAGACTTACTCGTTGGTTTATTGGCCTGCCAGCTGTCATAGTTACTAGAATAATTAACCTGAATTTCACCATTTAGTAAGGCCGTCTTTGTGATAGCTGATAAGCTGGACACTGCTCCACTAGCTATCAGTACATTCCCATATTGTACCCCTGTTACGGATGCTGCCGTACCAGCTACGATACTTGTCCCTGCTGTTGGTGGACTAGCCATTATACTCAATGTTTCGAGAGCACCACTCGCAAAGTAGACTCCTAAACCAGAGAAAATTTGAGCTACTCCACTCCAAAATTCGACTGAATTTGCTTCAAAGTTTTGGGCTTTTAGTTCATCAAGCTTTTTGTTAACCAAATGAGTATAGTCCGCATCATATTTCCCATTTTTTAAAACGACATAGCCTTGCTCCAAGGGATAAATGTCAATGATATTCCCTGTTTCATCAATCTTAAGAGTGTGATTGTAGTCTTCAATTATTTTATCCCATTCGGACTTGTTGTGACCTTTCAGGCGCTTCTTTAATTCGGCACGATAGTAGGCATCACCATCGTCCGATAGCATCATATCCCTAGAAGCTTTATTGATGGTACGAGTTTCTGAGTCTTGAAAATCTCTTTTAGCATGCGAAACAATCTTCACATCCTTCATCTTTTGCACCCAGCTCATGTCCACACCGTCCGCATAGTAGTTGCCATCACTATCGACAATGATTTTACTTAGTTGCGTAGCTCCTTGAATCGCTAACCCAAGGACTTCTAGACTATCGCTGAAATACTGGGAAACTTGTGAGACAAAAAATTCTAGTTTTTCAATCTTGTCATCCAAATCCTGAATACCTGACTCGATTTGAGACTTGGTATTGTAGAGGATGGTCTTCTCAGAGAAAGCTTTCCCCCAATTCAGTGTAAAGAAATCTTTGATTTGATTTAACCAATTCTCCCTCGCTTGAATCTGAGCTTCTACGATAGCTAACTGCTCTTCCCTCAATTTTTTCAGTTCCTTGAGCTGGTCCATGTCCAAATCTCCATATCCTGAGACCTGAGCATCTGCATTTTTGTAGGAGGTCAACTCTAGTTGGATATCATCTATCGCTGCTTGTAACTTCTTGATGCTGGGGATGATAATCTCTGTGAAGAGACCTTTACCAGCTGTGTAGGCTGCTCCTGTCAGCTCACCTGAGTCTAAAGAGGAAATCAGGTGGTCACATCCACTAGATAAGCGGTCCGTGACTTCATTTGCGACTTGGAGATTGTTAGTCATGGCCTGAATCAATTCTTGGGATTCTTGTGCGCTGTATTTTACTCCCATGGTAGCCGATTCCTTTCCGATATCAGTTCTTCTCTAGCTTCATCGAAAGTTCGACGAGCCTTCTTCGTTTGTTTTCCCAATTCATCCAGTTCCTCTTCTACATAAGAGTTGATCTGTCGTTGAATGGTTCTATTATCACTTTCGATTTGCTCTATCACCTGACGAGAACTGGGCGAGAGAGCCAATAGAGTCGCCATACGATGGTGGATGCTCTGGATTTCTGAGTGAAAGTGAGTTAGCTGCTGTTCATATTGTCTTTTTAGAGTCTGGAGATTTTCTTCCTTATCGTCAATCTTGACAATTTCTCGCCAAAGTTTGTAGCGTTTTTCTTCGTTCTTATCAGCCATTTTTAATGTTCCCACCTCTTAGCCTGCTCTACGTCGCGTTTTTCAATCTTATGAGCAATTTCTGGAAACTTATTTGCTTGGGTCAAAACAGCTGAACTAAAATCACTGACCGCCTGAAGCATTTGATTGCAGGCCTGACGTCCAGCTTCCATCCCAGCGATTTCAGAAGTATACGAAAATTCTACTTGCTGATTTTGCTTCTTGCTCGTGTCATACCCGACCAATTCATTAATAGCTGCCTCTGCTGCTATCGTGCTAGATTTTATCTTTCCACCCATACTTCAAACTCCCTTTATTCATTGTATATTGACCATATCATAACACAAAAATAGTACGATTTCAAAACAAACCCTAAGGGCAAGTGACCTCATCTCCTTAGAGTAAACTCTATAGCTCAGTGAATGAGTTTGACAAAGACGCCACTAGTCATTTTGGAGATCCCTTTTCTAATGCCTTATAGTTTGAGTAGTCTTATTAGCAAGGCTTGTTCACCTCTCGTGAGAAACAGAAAAAGACAAGCCCTAGAAAAATTTCTAGGGCTCGTCTTATGTATCAAAATGAGCTACGTTTTAACTGACTCCTACAACTCTGTCCGATTTTCAATGGCTCGTAAGAGTGTGACTTCGTCCGCATACTCGATATCTGCTCCCACGGCTAGTCCTCGTGCTAGACGAGTGACCTTGATACCAGCTGGCTTGAGCAAACGAGAGAGATACATAGAGGTCGCTTCCCCATCTGCTGTCGCATTGGTAGCCACGATCACCTCTGAAACCTCACTATCCATGAGACGGGTCATGAGACTCTTGAGGTTGATATCGTCTGGGCTGATACCATTCATCGGAGAAATGAGGCCGTGCAAGACATGATAGAGTCCATGGTATTCTTGGATGTTTTCCATAGCAGCCACATCGCGACTATCCTCTAACACCAAGATGGTTGTCTGGTCTCGAGTCGGATCCGTACAGATAGAGCAAGGATCATCATCTGTCAAACGACCACAGATGGAACAATAGGTTAATTCCCGTTTAGCAGACAGGAGATTTTTGGCAAATTCATTGACATCGTCATCAGACATTCCAATGGTATAGAAGGCGAGGCGGGTAGCCGTTTTGATCCCGATACCTGGTAACTTTGAATAGCTATCAATCAGCTTGGCAATAGGTGTTGGATACAGCATAAGTTCCTTTCTAATTCATTGGATGGTGTTGGTGATAAAGATTGATAATGTCGCGTGCAATCGAAGGTCCGACACCGTTTGTAAGGTTGGTGTTATGAGGAAAGACGACTGCGACCGCGATTTGAGGATTTTCGGTTGGTGCATAGGCGACTGCGTTGGTATTATTGGCTTTTTGACCGCCATTAACGTAACTTTCGGCAGTACCCGTTTTCCCGCTGATGGAAACGGCTGCGCCATTTGAAAAGGCACGACCAGTTGTCAGAGCACTCGTTCCATGCGAAACTTGATAGAAACCTTGCTGCAAGATAGCCATATCTGATTCTGAGATATTGACCTTGTTTAGTTCCTTAGTGGCTGTTTCTTGAACCAGACTGCCTAAGCCACCTTGGTCATTGTTTCCATAAACCCCTTCAACGATGTGAGGAGCTAAACGTACGCCATTGTTTGCAATGGTTGCGACATACTGGGCTAACTGCATCGGTGTGTAGTTGTCAAACTGACCAAAGGAATTATTGATATAGTTCCCCAAATCAAATTCTTTCGGCGTAAATCCTGTGGATTCATCTGGAAGGTCAATCCCTGTTGAAGCTCCGAGTCCGTATTCCCCAAAGGTTGATCTCAATTTGCCCATTGCAGTCTCTAACTGTCCCGTTGCGGCCACCATGTTTGGTGTGTAGGTCTGTCCCATGATTCCTAGAGCAGTTTGAACCATATAGGTATTAGAAGAGTATTCTAGAGCCTCAACTGCTGTGATAGGGAAAGAGCCATAGGACAAGGTGTACCATGAATTGATAGGGGCCGAACCTTGGAAAACAATCGGTTGGTCTGTCAAGGTTTGATTACCTGACAAGACTCCATTTTCCCAACCAGAGCTGATGGTCGCTGCCTTAACGACAGATCCTGGCACAAAGACGTTGGTTATCGTTCCAAGCGAATCTGAACTTAATTGACCGGATTCGACATCATGCTTGACACCTGACATGGCCAAAACTGCACCGGTTTTAGGATTGAGGGCTACGGCGTAAACCCCTTCAGAATATTTGGCTCCACCGTTACCCAACTCTGAGTTGAAGTAGCTCTTGAGTAGGTCGTCCACACCATTCTGGAAAGCTAGGTCAACCGTTAACTTGATATTGTTTCCTTTACTTCCTTCTTCGACATTTTCCACACTTTCCATATTTCCGTGTTTGTCGAGGTGGATTTCTTTGACGGAGCGTTTGCCTTGAAGAACATCTTCATATTGCTTTTCAAGATAGGAAGTTCCCACTCGGTCATTGAGAGAATAGCCTTTTTTGAGATAGGCATCAACTTCCTCTGCTGGAAGTCCTGACTTTTCATTTGAAACGCTACCAACGATTGTTGACAAAGAAGTGTCTAGGACTTTTCGATCCCATGAAGTTGAAATACTAATCCCTGGTAATTCCTTGGACGCTGATGCAACGAGAGCAACTTGGGTATCATCTAAGGCGTCCGTAGAAATGGTTCCCGTTGCAAAATTTTCAACGGCATTGAGCTGACTAAAGAGATAGATTTCCTTTTTCTGGTCATCTGTATAATTAAGTTGACTCACGTCAATGCTTTCAACCGCATTATTGTAAAGTGTCGCTTCCGATAAGCGGTTCCCATCTGAATCCAGGCGTTTATCGCTTGGCAAGGATTCGACTGTTTTTTTGTAAATATCCTGGTCCGCCAAGTAATAGTCTGCAATCTGTCGATCAGTCAGATCAGGGGAGGTTACATTTACATATGTAAGGAGTTTCTTGGCTGTCTCCTTCAATTCAGCTGCCGTCATTTTATTGTTTCGTGTGAAAGAAACAACCTGCTTGACAGTATTTTCTACCAAGGGTTTGCCTGTTGCATCATAGATCTGTCCACGAGCTGAACTGGTTGTTACCCTTGTTTGGCTGGCTGAGGCCAATTTTGTTTCATAAAAATCTTTATTGAGCACCTGCATGTATAACAAACGACCAATAATGGCCATAAAGAGCAGGATGACAATCGCAAATAGTAAATTAAGCCGAATCGGAATCGAATGGCTATTAAATTTTCTCATACAACTAAGACTCTTTTCTAGAAAAATTTCCGATTTCCACCTTTATTTTCCCTAAAATAATAGAGCAAACAGGTGAAGCTCAGTATATTTCATTGTACCATATTTTACGGAGAAACTCTTGGAAAAGTCGAAGCATTTTTTGACTTTTAACTGAAAATGCCTTTTTATTTGGTTATCCTATTTTCTATGATATAATGATAGTAATAGTTAGGAAAGCGTTAACTTTTAAGACTTTGACTCATAAAAAGGAGCCTCATGAACAAGCCAGATATCGCAACCATAATCGACCTCCATTTTGAAGAATTAACCGAGCTCGAGCAAGAAATCGCTCGCTATTTTTTGCAAGCTGAAACGATCCAAGATGATCTTTCTTCTCAGCAAGTTACCCAGAAATTACATATCTCCCAAGCAGCCTTGACCCGCTTTTCCAAAAAGTGTGGTTTTACAGGCTACCGAGAGTTCGTCTTTCAATACCAGCACCAGGCTAGTAAACCGGACACTCATTCACACAAACACAGTCCTTTGACCAAACGTGTTTTGAGAAGCTACAGTATCATGCGAGAACAAACACAGGATTTGATCGACGAAGAACAACTGGAACGCGTCGCCCAATTAATCGATGACGCTGAACGAGTTTACTTTTTCGGGACGGGAAGTTCTGGTCTGATTGCCCGTGAGATGAAATTGCGCTTTATGCGATTAGGTGTGGTCTGTGAAGCTTTGACCGACCAGGATGGCTTTGCATGGACGACCAGTATCATGGATGAAAATTGTCTGGTACTTGGTTTTTCCCTATCAGGCACTACCCAATCCGTCCTCGATAGTTTGTTGGATGCCAAGGAAATGGGGGCCAAGACCATTCTCTTTACCAGCGCTCCAAACAAAAACAGTCAGGCCTATAACGAAACAGTCCTTGTGGCAAGCCATAGTCAATCTTCTTACATCCAGCGTATTTCCGCTCAACTCCCTATGCTCATTTTAATAGATTTGATTTATGCCTACTTTTTGGAAATCAATCGCGAGAGCAAGGAAAAAATCTTTAACAGCTATTGGGAAAATAAAAAGCTCAACGGCTATCGTAGACAAAAACGCGTTAGAAAATCCTAGTTTGGTTCAACCAAACTAGGATTGTTTTGTCTTGAAATGATAGTAGACTCATAGGTAGTCTTTCCAATCTTTCTCTTTGTTCTAATGCCTTGTTTATCTGTATTTTCAGTTCTTCCTTAAATCTCCTTTCCATTTTTGAATGTTTGACATCAAAAAAAGGAAGTTTCAACTATTTGCTGCTTTTACTTCCTCTCTCTAATTTTATTTAATTATTTTGCTTCGACAAAGTGAGATTTAGATTTTAACCCTTCAGGAAAATAAAATGAGCTATTCTCCTGAAGTATGTTCTATAAGTTTATAGTTTAATGCAAAGTGTAGCGATATAATCATTTCCATAAGGTGATAATCGATGTCTTTTATCACATGATTCATAAAAATCGATCATAGCGAGACCGTTTTTTAGTTGTCCTCTAATCTGTGTTTCTAAGGTATGGCTAAATTCATATCCATATTCTGGATTGATGGTGATTTTGCCTTCCTCTTCAAGCTCTCTTGAATTAAAAGGTAGTGAAAACTTTAACAGTAATTCCTCATCGGGTTTATCCCATACAGTGTCAGCATCATACATGTAGATCCAGGGATTCATAAATCCAACCATTAACAAACCGCCCTTTTTCAATACGCGAGAGGCTTCTTTATACATGTTATCTAAATCTTCTATATATACATTTGAAACCGGATTAAAAATAATATCAAAAGTTTCATCTTCAAATGGAAATGGTTTTGTCATATCGCTTTGAACCGTATTGATTTTTAGGCCTTCTCTTTTTGCAACCATCTCATCTCTTTCTAATTGTGATTTAGAAAAATCCATGATGGTGACATCATAACCTTTTGCAGCAAAAACGGGACCCTGCTGACCACCCCCACAAGCTAACCCTAATATCTTTTTTCCCTTGGCTTTTTCAAACCATTCTATCGGAACTTTTTTCCCAACAGTTAAAGCAACAGAAATTGGATGCTTTCTAGCTTCTTCCAATTCTTCATGTGTCAATGGCTCAGTATAGTCGTTTTTTACATTATTCCATCTATCTTCATTTAATTTTATATAATTATTCATCTTACAATCTCCTCGCAATTTTATAGTATTTCGACTTCAGGTGAATAGGTTCCCATTACATTTTTTCACCTCTACAAATTCTAGTTTACCAATTTTCGTCCATCTCATTATATCACTTTTCCACATTTTCTCATTTACTCAAACTAAACACTAGTTGAATTGATGATAGAATTGCTCTCGCTTCAACCTTTCATACAAGATGCTTATTTTCTCCTAGTTTCTCACGATTACATCCTTTGGCTCAATTTTTTCAATAAAAAAAGAATTAAGCAAAACAGTTTTCACTCAAGTAGTGATTCAGTGTTTTTCTTAATTCTATAATTCCAAACTAGGATTGTTTTGTTTTGATACTCTTCGAAAATCAAATTCAAACCACGTCAGCTTCACCTTGCCGTACTCAAGTACTGCCTACGGCTAGCTTCCTACTTTGCTCTTTGATTTTCATTGAGTATAAAATGATAATAGGCTCCCAACATCCCTGCTGTGTTTTGGTGATGGGCAAATTCTAATCGAGTTTTTTCAGCTAGACTTGGTACCAAGGCCGCCTTCAAGGCTGTGCGGATCTTAGGCTTGAGGATAGCCTCTTGCCCCATGATGCCGCCACCAAGAATAACCACTTCTGGATTGGCAACGTAGCAAATATTTGCCAGACCTTTCCCAAGGTAGTCTACCATGCGGTCAATCCCAGCCATACAGATCTTGTTTCCTTCAGTGGCTTCCTTGAAAATGCGTCGGCCATTCCACTGATCGACTGAGTCACCATGAGCTGCTGCCACATATTCTACCAAGGCTGTCGTAGAAGCCAAGTCTTGGAAACCTCCATCCTGCATATGCATATAACCGACTTCGCAAGCTGAATTGCTAAATCCATGGAAGACTTTCCCATCCATAATCAAGCAACCACCGATACCGGTTCCAATGGTCAAGCAAAGTGTGACACTCGCTCCCTTGCCTGAACCAGATACCGCTTCAGCAAGACCTGCACAGTTGACATCATTTTCAATCTCACAAGGAATATTAAAGCTAGTCTCGATTTCCTTCTTGAACTGAGTTCCTGCATAGTTAGGGATTTGAGGCCCAGCATAGAAAATCTCACCCTTATCTGGATCCACCATTCCTGCAGAAGAAATAGCAACACCTGCTACTGGGCCTTTTTCTAAATAGCTGGCTACGATATCTTTGGTCTTTTGTAAGATATGAGGTCCACCTTTATGCGCCTCTGTTGGCATTTCATGCGATTCAACAAGTTGGCCTTCTTGGTCGATCAAACCATATTTGATATTTGTTCCACCGATATCAATTGCAACGTAGTGTGTCATAAATACCTCCTTATGGATTAGAGGAAGCGCTCCTTGGTTTCACGAATCAAGGCTGCAGCTGCTTCTACAACTGGACGATCTTCTTCAGTCACTGGTGTCAACGGTGAACGAACAGAACCAATATTCAATCCTTCATTGATCTTCAAGACTTCTTTGATGACACCGTACATATTTCCATGTGCAGAAGTGAGTTTACCAATGATAGCGTTGATAGCGTACTGCAATTCACGCGCTGTTTCCAAGTCTTTGTCAGCAATCAATTGGTTGAGTTTCAAGAAGAGTTCTGGCATAGCACCATAAGTACCACCGATACCAGCTTTAGCACCCATGAGACGGCCACCTAGGAACTGCTCATCTGGACCGTTAAAGACGATATGGTCTTCCCCACCAAGGCTTACAAAGGTTTGGATATCTTGAACTGGCATAGAAGAGTTCTTAACACCGATAACACGTGGATTTTTCAACATTTCTGTGTAAAGGCTTGGAGTCAAAGCAACCCCTGCCAATTGAGGAATGTTGTAAATTACGTAGTCTGTATTTGGAGCTGCAGAACTGATATCGTTCCAATATTTAGCAACTGAGTATTCTGGCAAGCGGAAATAAATCGGCGGAATCGTTGCAATGGCATCTACACCCAAGCTTTCAGCATGGCGAGCAAGTTCCATACTGTCTTTGGTATTGTTGCAAGCAACGTGAGCAATGATGGTCAGTTTACCTTTTGCAACTGCCATGACTTCTTCCAAAATCAACTTGCGGTCTTCAACGCTTTGGTAGATACATTCACCAGAAGAACCATTGACATAAAGACCTTGAACACCTTTATCAATGAAGTATTGAACCAAGGCACGTGTACGCTCTGGACTTACTTCTCCTTGATCATCATAACATGCGTAGAAGGCTGGAATGACACCTTCGTATTTTTTTAAATCTGACATAGATTTTCTCCTAAGATTTCTTTTTTCTGCTAAGAGCAGTTCTATTTTTTACAAGTTTAGTATACACCTTGTGAAAATCGCTTTCAATATCTTGTATACACTTAGATTTTAGTTTCTACTTGTATTTTAGAAACTGTAACGATTGAAAGTAGTTTCAGAAACAAGCCATCCTACTGGTATTTGGCGAAAATTCTCTCCATCAAACCTGCTTGGAGAAAGACTAGTAAACCAAAACCAAAGAGGATAAAAGCTGACCCACCCAAGAGGAGAGTGAAGGCGGATAGATAAAGAACCATCACAATGAGAAAGAGAATGGCTAACATGAGGAAGAACCACGGAAAGTTAAAACTTGCCAAGATAAGCCCTTTTTGCAGCACTTCTTTCCAAGACAAATCATAGCGCGCAGCGATGGGATAACTAGCCAGCATCACCAGAGTGAGGAAGATGAGAATCCCCAAACAAATAGCTTTCACAATCTGGAAAGGCAAAGCAGTCTGACCCCAGAAGAGATAGAGATCTAGAAGGCTTAATGACACAATGCCTAACTCCAGCAAACCTAACTGGAAACCCAGTTTCAGATTTTGCTTGAAGGCTCTTAGATAGGTTCTGAAAACTGGAACTCGTCTGCTTCTCTTAATCTCGAACATAGTCTCATAGAGGCTGATTTTCGCCACTCCGGTCGTCACGATGGGCAAACAAGAGACGACAAAAAGAAGATTGACTGTGACGATATCCAAGACCTTCTCACTGAAACGCATGAGAAAATTATCTGTATCAAATGCTGCCTTGATAAGACTTACTCCTTTTTGTGCCATGTTTGCTCCTCCTGATTCTTTTAATCAATCAAAATTTTAAAGAGATATTTGCGAACCTTCTCTTCCATACCTGCATAGCCATTTGGCTGGTGTGGTTCTCCTGGGAAGAAAATTGCAAAATTGTGATAGCCCAACAAGAGTGGGTATTTTTCATGACAATGGACAAAACCAATGTCGCTCGCTTCGTCGAATGCTACTGCTTCGTCTTTGATACGTGAACCGTAGCTCGAATATTCATGTCCTTCTACCAACAAATGCAAATCTGCATAGTTTTTATGATGCTCAAATTGATCATTTTCAGCTTGATTGAGGACATTTTCCTGAACAACTAGAAAGACCTTGTCCCCGTCAATCTCATACTTACCGAGTTCGAAAGAATCCTTACGGTGCTGGTAGAGATAGTCGATAGCCTTATCTAGATTGGGATGAAGCCCTTTGTAAAAGGTGATGTTTTTCAAATCGTCAAAAATCATACTGTTTCCTTCGTTTCTGATAGTTAACTAAAATCGTAAATTAAGTTTATAAGTGTCTGACAAAACTTCACGAAGTAACTGTGTACTTTCCATTTTGTAGACACTTATAACTCTGTATTCTTTTATACTCAATAAAAATTGAAGAACAAACCAGGAAGCTAACTGCAGGCCATACTTAAGTATGGTATGGTAACTCTGGCGTAGTTTGAATTCGATTTTCGCAGAGTATTATCCTTTAACAGCTCCCATAGTGATCCCTTGAGTGAAGGATTTTTGGAAGACAAGGAAGACGGTTACGATTGGCACGGCTGCAAGAGCTGCACCCGCCATGATCAAACCATAGTTGGTTGCCATTTCGGCCTGCATGGTCGCAACCCCGAGTGAGATGGTCAAGTTTTGACGTGAAGTCAACATAACCAACTGCATAAAGTAGTCGTTCCAAGTATTGATGAAGGTAAAGATTGCAAGGGCTGCAAATCCTGGTTTCACGATAGGGAAGGCTACGCTCCAGAAGGTACGGATCTCACCACAACCGTCGATTTTAGCTGATTCAAGCAATTCTGTAGGGATGTTTTCACTGAATTGTTTCATAAGGAAGACCCCAAATGGCCATCCAATCAAAGGCAAGATAACTGCCCAAAGAGTATCGTGAATTCCCATGAAGTTAACGATACGTACCAATGGTACAAGGACAACTTGTTTTGGAAGAGCCATGGCAGCAATAAAGACTGCAAAGAGGATGCGTTGACCATAGAAACGTTTTTTAGCCAAGACATATCCTGCTAGAGATGAGGTTGCACAAACTAGGAACATGGTTACCAGTGAGATAAATACAGAGTTCCACATCCACTGCATAGCAGGGTTTTGCACCATGAGTTGTTGGAAGTTTTCCATGGTTGGCATTTTAGGGAACCATTGTGGCGGAATCATAATGGTATCAGGCTGTGATTTGAAGGCCCCTGTCAAGATCCAGTAGAATGGAAAGATGAACAGTACGGTCAACAAGAGCAAGATAATCGTTGAAATAACAGTGAAAGCTGTTAAGGGTTTCTTTTGTGTAGATTGCATAACTGTCTCCTTTCTTTAGTATTCTACGTCGTTTCCGAGGATCTTGAATTGAGCAAAGCTGACAATGGCAATCATCACTGCCAAGAAGACACCGATAGTATTGGCATAGCCGTATTCTGTCAATTGGAAGGCTTTTTCGTAAAGGTAGTACATCAAGGTACTTGTTGAGTAGTTTGGACCACCAGAAGTCAAGAGCTGAATCAAAGCGAAACATTGGAATGAGTTGATGGTTGTAATGATTGCGATGTAAAGAGTTGTTGGAAGAAGGCTAGGCCATTTGATCTTCCAGAAGACTTGAAACTCAGTCGCACCGTCTACACGCGCTGCTTCAACAAGTGAGTTGTCAATATTCCCCATGGCAGCGATATAAAGGATAATCGGTTGACCAACAGATGTTGTCAAAAGGATAATCATAATCGCTAGCAAAGCCCAGTTTTTGTCACCCAGCCAAGAAATGTTTTGGCTGATGATATGGCTTGACTTAAGGACAAAGTTTAGAATCCCTGATAGTGGGTCATAGATCCATTTCCATACAACCGTTACGGCAACACTACCTGTAACTACAGGAAGGAAGAAGACGAAACGATAGAAAGAACGGGCAATGGCATTTTGATGATAGGTTTGAGATGCTACAAAGAGCGAGAAGAGAACCACAATTGGAACAGATCCAATAACCAGGATAACGGTATTGATCAAAGACTTCATAAAGACAGGGTCTTTAAACATGCGAATGTAGTTGTCCAAGCCCACAAACTCAAATTTAGTCATTGAGTAGTTAAAGAAACTTGTAATGAATCCCATAATCATAGGAGCCAAGACAAAGATGACAAAGAAGAATAACACTGGTGCTAGGAAAGCGTAGGAAATCACTGTTTCCCGCATACGAATTTTATTGACTTTCACAGTCGGCACCTCTCTTTCAAATAGAATAGTTTTTGATTTTCTTGAACTGTTTTAAAACCAAAATGAAATTTTTTAAGATTCGCTTATGTAAGAACTTCATTTTAATTTCGTGACAGTTCCTTACATTTCAAACAAAATCCTCCCTTTTCTTACATAGGCTATGCACAGGGAAAAGGGAGGAGTCAATCTGATTTAGTGCTTATTGTTTTGTAGCTTTTTTAATTGTTTCGTTAGCTTTTTCAGTGAAGGCTTTCAAAGCATCCGCTGGTTTTTCGTCACCATTTGATACAGATTGCAACATTGGGAACCAAAGTGTTCTCATTTCAGCAAAACCATTGATAGTGTTGTAGTATGGTGAGTAGTATTTAGTCCAACCACTGATTGTTTCCATACGTTTGTCTTCATAAAGTTTGCCAAATGAAGTACGAACTGGGAAGGCACCTGTACGAACAACGTCTTTTGGACCCCATTCTTTGTCATCCGCGATGAATTGAACGAATTTCTTAGATGCTGCAACTTTCTTGTCGTCTTTGTTGTTGAATACTGCAAATCCGTTTACAAGGTATTCAAGAGCTGGTTTACCTGAATCTGATGGGAATGGTACTTCTACCACTTCTACTTTACTTGCTTCCAAGAGTTTAGCTTGGATACCATTTTGAGATGGTGCCCAAAGGATTGTGTAAGATGTTTGACCGTTAGCAAAGTTTTGGATATCTGCTCCACCATCAAATTGTGAACCATTGTTCAACAAACCGTCTTTGATCCAGCCAGCTGCTTTTTCAAGACCTTTGACGAATTTAGGATCATCAGTTGTATATTTTGTTACATCTTTATCTGTTACAGAACCGCCGTAGAGGTTTGAGATGAAGGCACGTGTTCCTTGGTCTCCCCCTTGACCAGAACTGAACAATGAACCTGGTGTGTAGCCTTTGTCTTTAAGCGCTTTCAAAACTTTTTCAAAATCATCAGTTGTCCAACCTTCTTTTACAAGGTTTGCAACT
Organism: uncultured Streptococcus sp.; assembly: GCA_963535345.1. Lineage (GTDB taxonomy): Bacteria > Bacillota > Bacilli > Lactobacillales > Streptococcaceae > Streptococcus. The sequence goes on along the minus strand of CAUSWL010000001.1, from coordinate 34,329 downwards.
CCAGCATCTTCCAACATTTTCTTGTTCATGGCCATGTAGAATGGTGCAGAACTGATTGGATACATGTAAGCTTTGTCTCCAGCTTTACTTGCTTGTACAATGTTTTCATTGTTAACATCTTTGACGAATTCGTCTGTGAAGAGGTCGTTCAACTCAGCCAACTTACCATTTTTACCGTATTGAATGATACGTCCTGGTGCATCAAAAAGTACGTCTGGAGCTGTTCCTGCTTCGATAGCTGTTGTGATTTTTTCAGGACCTGACTTGAAGTCGATGGTTTCCAATTTCACTTTTACATCTGGATTTGCTTTTTCAAAAGCTTCGATGATTGATTTTTCATATGTTCCAACACCGTCACCAGTTTTTTCTTGAGTGAAGACTGGGAATGCCCACCAAGTGATTTCTGTTTTTCCGCTATCGCTACCAGATTTTCCAGCATCTTTACTTCCGCCAGAATTACCACATGCAGCAAGGCCAAGAACCGCAGCACCCGCAAGTACTGTACAAGCTAGTTTTCTAAATTTCATTTGTATTCTCCTAATTGATAAGCGTATCCATATTGGATAATGAGTTCTTTATATTTGTATACGTTTTCATTTTATCCGACGCATCGACCACTCTCCTCTTTTTTGAGATTGTGTTATTTTAGACCGGCAACAAAGCGTTCCGTAATCTCTTTTGGTCTAGTAATCGCTCCACCAACAACGATACCTCGCACCCCATACTCAAGGATTTGCTTAGCTTGTTCTGGTGTATGAATTTTCCCTTCCGCGATGACATCCACCCCTGCTTCACAAAGTTTTTTGATCAGTTCAAAGTCTGGACCATCCACTTTGGGACTATAAGAGGTGTAACCTGATAGGGTTGTTCCAACAAAATCAATTCCTGCTTCAACTGCTGCTATACCCTCTTCAAACGTGCTAGTATCAGCCATTAAGAGTTGATGCGGATATTTTTCTTTGACTTGTCGGATAAAGTCCTGAATTTCCAAACCATCGTAACGTTCACGTTTGGTACAATCCAGAGCAATGACCTCAATATCTAGTTCAGCCAGTTCATCCACTTCTCTCATCGTAGCTGTAATGAAAGGCTCCTGTGGCGGATAGTCACGTTTGATAATCCCGATAATCGGGAGTTTCGTAACCTCCTTAATCTCCTTGATATCGCGAACACTGTTTGCTCGGATACCGACTGCTCCACCTTGCTCAGCCGCTTTGACTAGCAAGGGAATGACTCCTCCCGCTTCTGTATAAAGCGGTTCGTGAGGAAGTGCCTGGCAAGAGACAATGATTCCATCTTTGATTTGTTCAATCAAGGCTTCTTTGCTGATCTGTGGCATCCTCTTTCCTCCCTTTCTTGTTCTTATGGGCTTATTATATATCATTTGTTAAGCGCTTTCAATAGCTTGTAGTAGAATAGATTTCAGTTTCAAAACTATTTTATAGAACAGACTATCCTGAAAGTAGTTTCAGACTTCTTATGATTTCGAAGCAAGCTGAATTTAATAAAGAAAGATAGCAGGCTGAAAAACCTGCTATCTCTTCTGAGACTTATTCAAATACTTTTGCTTATTATTCTTTTCTCTTCTTGCCAAATGCAAACAAGGATAAAAGAACACCTGCAAGACCAAGGGAAATCAATGAGTTTGTTTCCTTGCTTCCAGTATTTGGTAGACCCGCTTGTTTAACTGCTGGCGCTTGATAGGTCACATCTTGGCCTAGAGACAGTTTGTTGTCTGCAGCTACTAATACTAGATTGGTGTCTCCCTTGTACTCTGGCACTTCATGGACTGCTGCCTCAGCGCCATTGACACCTCCCTTATACTCTGGCAGGTCATTTGAAGCTGCCAAGACAAAGTTAGCACCTCCTCTATATTCCGGAAGTTCGTTTGAGGCTGCTAGAACTGCATTGACACCACCCTTGAACTCTGGAAGTTCATGGACTGCTGCCTCAACAGCGTTGACCCCACCTGTAAATTCAGGCTTTTCAACCGTTGGCGCTGGTTCTTCGCCTACTGTTGATAATGGACCGGTGTACTCTGGCATCTCTGCCACTGGGGCTTCCTCAGCATTGACTCCACCAGTGAATTCGGTTTTTTCTACTGTAGGAGCTAGTTCTTCACCTACTGTTGCCATTGGACCTGTATACTCCGGAACTTCATGAACCGCTGCTTCTTCTGCATTAACACCACCTGTGAACTCTGGAACCTCATGGATAGCAGCTTCACTGCCATTAATACCATCGCTTAGTTTAGAGCCAGCTAAAGAAACTGGTAAATTGTGCATGCTTTCAATTGCACCCTCAGCTAGACCTGTAATCCTTTGACCCATATCCCCTGGGTCTATTGTGAATAGGAGAGTTTTTGTATCGTACTGGGTCATAAAGGTTGCTGTCTTGCCATTTGCCAATTGAAGGGTCGGAGCCTTGTTGACCAATACTTCCGAATCGAACTCCATGGCTATAATGCCTGGCCATTTTTGGATAGCATATTTTACTTTTGCTTCTTTAGGAGAAACTCTTTCCTTGGTCAAGAAATCCCAGTTGAACTTCTTGAAGGAAAGTGTGTATGGAACACCTCCAGGAGCATGGTGTTCATATAAAAGTCCAAATTCATCTGGTCCGATTTGTTGAAGTGAGTTATAAGCATACTCACCTTCTTGAATCAAATGGTGGTGCAACCAAGTTAACTGACCATCTTCTTCTACACGAGCCACTCGAATATAACCATTTTTACGACCAGGACCATTTGCATTTGCTAATAGAATATACTCTTTGCCATTTTGAACCGTGTGAGTCGCAGCCATTTGAACATAAACGTCTGGCACATCGTAGCGTTCAACGTTATTGTCCCAAGTTAGACCACCATCATGACTGGTTGCAACCTGTAGATCTTCTGTCAACCCACGCATAAAGAGTTTGAGGTCCCCATTGTTTAACTGAACAACTGAAGCTTCTGTATTTTGAGCATAATAATTACTCATTGTACTTGAATCGACTACTGTACCATCATAAAGTGTACGATTGTCGTTGACACCACCACCCATATGCCAAGTCTTACCATGGTCGTCTGAGTAGATGATTCGAGATGATTGAGAACCATTGAGGTGGTTGGTACGGTTAGTTGTATAGACAGGAACGACGATTCGACCTTTATGTGGTCCAGTACGAAGGGTAATCCCCACTCCAGGACCTACTCCTAGGAATTTCATCCAATCGGCTTTGACCATCGGAGTAATATCTTGAGGCGCTGACCAGGTCTTCCCGTCGTCATCGCTGTAAGACATCCATAGGTAGCTATCCTTCGCAATTCTAAATGGAGAAGTTTTGTTTGTTGTGAAGTAGATATTGCCCAGTAGCTGGTCACCCTTGTATAGATCACCCTTGTCGCTATAGGCCGGTTTAACAGGTTCTACAACAACACGGTAGTCTGTTGCTTTACCATCTGGAGTGTAAACTGTACCATTTTCTCGAATAGTATAAGCTTCCTGTTCACCTTCTCGATAGAGGAGTTGATAGGTTTTACCATTGATTTCTTTGTAGGCTTCTTCTTTTTGCGAAGACATTCCAAAGATTCCTTTTCCTTCTGGGAACATGTCATAAATGGCAAAAATGCGTTTGGTTTCAGGATCTTGAGTCAGGGTCATATCGATATTCACTGGTGAACCGATTGATGGATCAGAAGCCTTTGGATTGTCACGTAGGTTGGTAATAGTTACTCGATCTCCCCAAGTTTTACCATTATCTTTACTGCGTCTAATGACCATGCCGATATCACCCCAGTCACTCGAATGGAGACGGCGTTCATCTGCACCTGCAATCAGCGTTCCTTTATCTGTCTTGAGAAGGGCTGGGATACGATAACTCTTGATACCATCTTTATTTGGTTGATTGTTCCTACCACCTTCAAAGACGTCTTCTTTCTCAGTGACTTTTGCTCCCTCAGGAAGTTTCTGTTCCAATTCACCTCTTTCAAATAATTGACTTCGTGTTTGAACTTCATCTGGGTTTAAAGCACGATCGTAAACAGTTAGGTTTCGTACTTGTAGGTTTGATGCCCAAACAGTTTTATTGCCCCGTTTGGTTGCTCCAAGTTGAGCTTGATTAACATCTGGCATATCTTTGATGAAGTTACCAGATTTGAGACTTGTTCGAGATAAGACACCATTCACATAAAGACGAACTCGACCATGAGGTAACTCTGCTGTTGGTTGTTCGACAGTAAAGGTCACGGAATTCCATTGTCCAGGACGAACTTTCAAAGGAGCATCTGTATACTTATCATAGAACTGCTCTCCATTAGCGCCACGCCCTTCAATAAGAGCTGTATTATCAAGGACCGACATAGTAAAGTACTCATTTTCCTTGGTGTCACTGGATACAGAAAAGAGATTGTAAAAGCGTGGAGCTGATGCATCTGGTTTGAACTCCATGTGAACTGTAGCATTTTTTAGTTGCTTTAGTTTGTCTAGTTCATTTGATAAATCAACTCTCTGACCATTTGCTGCATTGGTTTCAACATCTTCTTTTTCAAGGACAGGATTAGCATTTTTTAAATCTCTTGAGTAATAGTCACGAGGAATAGCCCCCTGATCCTCTGATTCCTCTTCCTTATTTGCTTCTTCTGCAGGGGTTTCCGTAGAGGATGGAGTTTCTGACTCTGCACTCTCATTTTTTTTCAAATGATCTTGGTCCACCACAACGCCGTTGTCTTGAGCTGCTGCCAATTTATCAGCCAAATCCTTATCCAAATGAGCAAGATCTCCCGAGGACGCTTCTTTTGGTAACTCTGATAATCCTTGCCCTTGACCAGAATCGACTGTTTCTGTACTAGCGCCTGCTGCATTGGCTTGCTCTTGGGCTAAGACTGGATTTACTCCAAATACTACTGTACCAATCACTACTGAGGCTGCTCCGATTGCAAATTTTCGAATTCCGTATCGCTGTTTCCGATGTAAAGAGTTGTAATTCATGTTTGTCCTTCCATTTTTCATAAAAAATAAAGCGCTTTCTTTTTTCTTTAAAAATTTTTATTGCCTCTTAAGAGAGACAAGATTTAACAAGAAAGTAACAACTAAATGAGAGCTCCCGTTCCTCTCTCATTTTCTACTAGGTCATACCTTTAATCACCCAGTAGCCATCTCCCTCCTTTCAAAAGTGACTTTTCCTTTATTATACAATAAAGTCTTATATTTATATCTGTGTTCCCACAGAATAGATTTTACTTTTAAGAATATTTTAATATTTTAAATTTTCTAAAAGTACTTTCAGGTTTTGGGCATAAAAAAGAGAGCTCCTGGGCTCTCCCATTCATTATCTTACGTACTTAAAAGGAATCTCACTACCACAGAGCCAGTTATAAATCTGGTCATTGACAAAAACATTCATGGCTTCGTGGGCATACTCAGGCATGATGCGATAGGCCTTGTCGCAAGTTAGGCGGTTGTAAATCGCAAACTGGGTAATAGGATAGCAAACATCGTCGTCCAAGCCCGTAATCATCTTGACCTCACCTTTAATACGATGGGCAAGATTTTTCACATCGATATAGGCAAGAGTCGCCATGATTTCCTCCTCTGTTTCATGGAAGGGATCGTGGAACTTGAAATATCGGAAGAGTTCATCATAGGCTTCACTGGTATTGCCAATCTCAAGCACTCGTCTAAAGTCTGACAAGAAAGGATGGATGGCAACTGTTTTCTGAATCCGAGGATTGAGCGCTGCAGCAACCAAGGCTAAAGCCCCACCTTGTGAGGCACCATAGCTAGAAAGTCTTTTCTCATCCACCTGAGGCAGACTAGCAACAATTTCAACTAACTGGTATATATCCAGATAAACATCCTTATAAAAGAGATGCTCCCGACCTTCCACAGCACCACGGATGATATGCCCCTTCACCGTATTTCCTAGTGGAGAGCGCAAGCCGTCTTGCGAATAGCCCGACTGGCCCCGCACATCCATGGAAACAACACCGTAACCAGCCACAGTATAGGCCAGCATATCAGTCCAGTCCCAGCCACGTCCCATATAACCATGGAAATGGAAGATTAACGGAACTTTCTCATCACTCTTTGGAAGGACGACACGCGCATAAACCTTGCCTTCATTGGTTCCTTCAAAAGTAAGTTCATAGCACTTGACTTGAGGAATATGGAAATCTCTTTCCTCCAACTGGTAGGTTGGAAGAGATGAAACTTTTTTGACCTCTTCATCCCAGAAAGCATCAAAGTCTTCTGGAATCTCATCCCGTCCTAGATAAGTCTTGATTTCTTCTAGTAAAGCTGGATTTTTCATAGCATGCTCCTTTAATTTTGTAATCGCTATCATAACTCTAGCATATCTAGGAAAGCAATGCAAGAAAGAAAGATAAACAGAAAGTGATTTTAGATTCTCTTTCCTCAAACCTATCGCCTGAAAGTAGTTTTAAAAATAAAAAGAGCGTTTCCGCTCTTTGGTTATCAATAGGTGCTAGCTCCTTTCTCTAGTTTGAAAGTCTGATATTTCTTTTGGTAGGTTACTTTAATAGTCATGTGAGAGTCCTCGTTTCTTTTTGATGACTCTAGTATAAGGCCCAAACCTAAAAGCTAGCTTAAGTTTTCCTTAGAGAAAGCTTATACTCAATGAAAATCAAAGAGCAAACTAGGAAACTAGCCGCAGGTTGCTCAAAGCACTGCTTTGAGGTTGTAGATAAGACTGACGAAGTCAGTTACATATATAATCCAAGGCGACGTTGACGTGGTTTGAAGAGATTTTCGAAGAGTATTAATCTAGATGTTCTTTCTTTTCTAGATGGAGAGCAATCATGCGCCATTCTAGATCCTCTTTCCAACCTTCTATAGAACTAATGTAGCTGGCAACCTTTCTGGCTTCTTCTAAAATCGGAAAATCTTCGATAATATCAGCCACTTGAAACTCTGGAAGTCCTGACTGTCTGGTTCCAAAAATCTCACCAGAACCACGCATCTTCAAATCTTCCTCTGCAAGGACAAATCCATTGGTCGTTTCCGTCATGATGCGCATGCGGTCTTTCCCAGAATCAGTCTTGGGATTAGCCACAAGAACAGCATAGGATTGCTTGTCTCCCCGACCAACACGACCTCTGAGCTGGTGAAGCTGACTGAGACCGAACCGATCCGCATCCATGATAATCATGACGGTCGCATTGGGGACATTAACCCCAACCTCGATAACTGTCGTCGAAACCAGAATGTCCGTTTTTCTCTCTTTGAAATCCTGCATAATCTGGTCTTTTTCATCACTCTTCATCTTACCATGTAGAAGAGCCACTTCTGCCTTACCTGCAAAATGAGCCGTCAACTCCTCAGATAAGGCAATGGCATTTTTCAGATCCAGAGCTTCAGATTCTTCAATCAAGGGAGAGATAACGTAGGCTTGCGAACCCTTTTGGATTTCCCCCTCTAACCAAGTCAAAACCTGAGGCAGCTGCTCATGCTTAATCCAGCGAGTCACAATAGGCTTCCGACCTGCTGGCATCTGGTCAATAATAGAAACATCCATATCTCCAAAGGCTGTGATAGCCAGGGTTCGTGGAATCGGTGTCGCCGTCATCATGAGAACGTCAGGGTTGTCGCCTTTTTCCCGCAGAACACGCCTTTGCCCCACACCAAAACGGTGCTGCTCATCGATGATAATCAAACCAAGGCGGGCATAATCAACCCCATCTTGTATCAAAGCATGAGTGCCGATAATAAAGTCGGCCTCACCCTTGGCAATAGTCTCCAAGACTTCTCTTTTTTCTGCAGCTTTTAAGGAACCTGTCAAGAGAGCCAGTTTCAAGTCTGGAAAAAGGCTCTTCAAACTCTCAAAGTGCTGCTCTGCTAGGATTTCAGTCGGTACCATGAGAGCAGCCTGGTAGCCTGCTGTCACCGCCGCAAACATGGCTAAGCCAGCGACTACCGTTTTTCCGCTCCCCACATCTCCTTGCAGGAGACGATTCATGTGGTGGTCGGACTTCATGTCGGTCAAAATTTCCTGCAAACTCTTTTCCTGAGCTTGAGTCAGGGCGAAAGGCAGATTTTCTTTAACAGCCTCCACTTTTTCCTGGGACCAATTCAGAACCAGACCACTTCCCTGAACTCTATTTTCAGACTTGAGCGTCTGCAATTGCATTTGAAAATAAAAGAGTTCCTCAAACTTGATACGGCGAAGGGCCTGCTTGTATTCTGCCAAATCCTTGGGGAAATGCATAGCACGAACGGCCTGACAACGGGACATGAGTTTGTATTTGTCCAGCAAGGACTGGGGCAGATTTTCCTCTATCAAGAGGTCCAGGCCCTGATCAAAGGCCGTTTTGATGACCTTGACCAAACTGGCCTGACTGATTCCCTGAGCCAAGCGATAAACAGGTTGGAGGTCATCCTCCACCTGAGCTAGGACCTTCATCCCTGTCAGGCTAGCCTTGGCGCGGTCCCATTTTCCAAAGACAGCAAGGGTTGCTCCCAACTCTATCTTATCTGCTAGATAGGGCTGGTTAAAGAAGTTCACCGCAAAAACGACTTCTCCCTGCTTGAGGCTAAAACGCAGGCGATTGCGCTTGAAACCATAATACTGGACACTGGCAGGAGTCACGACTTGACCAGAAAGGACTGCCTTCTCCCCGTCCTCTAGTTCCAATACTTGCTTGGTTTTGAAGTCTTCATAACGGAAAGGAAAGTAGAGCAAGAGGTCTTGCAAGTTTTCAATTCCTAGTTTGGCGTATTTCTCTGCTGACTTTGGCCCCACACCAGGCAAGACATGCAAGGGTTGATGTAGATTCATGCTCCACTCCTTTCTTTTTTAATAATATTCTCTCGGAATGCGATCGCTGAGGAGGCAAACCACCTCATAGTTAATAGTTCCACGATAGGTCGCTACCTGAGTAGCTGTGATTTCCTTGCCACCGTTTGTGCCGATCAGGGTTACTTTTGTTCCTAGCGGATAAATCTTAGGCAGACGAATGGTAATTTGGTCCATAGATACTCGTCCGACGATTGGGCAAGCTTGACCATCTACCAAGACAGAGAAATTCTGCATATCACGTGTCCAACCATCCGCATAGCCGATTGGCACCGTCGCAATGACTTGTTCACTATCGGCTTGATAAGTCGCTCCATAGCCCATGCAAGCTCCAGCTGGAACTGTCTTGACATGAACCAGGGCAGACTCCAAGGTCAAGGCTGGTGTCAAATCATAGGGTAAGTCCAAGACCTCTCCACTTGGATTGAGACCATACATAGCGTCTCCCATACGGACTGCATTGAAAATAGTCTCTGCATGCCAGAGGGTCGTTGCCGAGTTGCTGGCATGAACCAGCTCTGGGACTTCCTTCATACTTGCCAAAATAGCTTTAAAGCATTCTAACTGGGCATTAAAATAGGCATCTGATTCTTCATCTGCAGTAGCAAAGTGGGTAAAAATCCCCTCAACACGAGCACCGTGTTGTTGGAGCAAGGCTTGAGCCTGCTCTGCCTCACTGGAATCTCGGAAACCAATCCGTCCCATCCCTGAGTCAATCTTGAGGTGAACCGTTAAGCCAGTTAAATCTGTCTCCCTAGCTAAGAGAGCTTGAATCCACTCCAATCCTGCCACTGTCAAGGTGATGTCGTATTCTTTAGCAAGAGAAACAGCTTCTAGCTCAGAAACTCCTAAGATGAGAATTTTCTTGCTGAGTCCAGCCTGACGAAGTTCGATGGCTTCATCAATATTGGAAACACAAAATCCATCAACATCGTCCTGAATCGCCATCGCAACGGCAACAGCCCCATGACCATAGGCATTAGCCTTGACCACTGCCCACTTGAGCGTTCCTTCAGGGATATGAGCCCCCATTTGCTGAATATTTTGTCGAATAGCTCCCAGATGAATCAGAGCCTTGGTTGGTCTATGTGGACTAGCTTTCATGATTTTCCTCCAAAATGACACTGGCTGTCACAAACTGATCTGTATGGCTGATTGACAGCCAAATCTTTCCTGAAAATGGTGCCTGACTAAAATAGGGAGCCCCGCGTTCATTATTCAAAACTTCCAAATCCTGAAAGGTCAGTTTGCCAATACCAGTTCCCATAGCCTTGGAAAAAGCCTCCTTAGCCGACCAGCGACCTGCCAAGTATTCGATTTGTCTGCGCCCTTTGAGACTGGCAAAACGCTCCATTTCTTTAGGGGTCAGCACGCGCTTAGCAAAGCCCTCACGTCGTGTAACTGCGTTTTCTATCGAAGCCAATTCTTCGATGTCAATTCCGTGTCCAACTATCATACTCATAAAAGGAGCTGAGATTCCCCCAACTCCATCCTTTTCACTTATTTTGTTAAGGTAGTATAAATTTCTTCTACCAAGGCTACTGTATTTTCCCAACCTAGACAAGGGTCAGTTATGGAGCAACCAAAGACCTCTGGTTGGTTTTGACGGCCATCTGCTAGGTAAGATTCGATCATAAAGCCTCGAACCGTCTTTTTAATCTTTTCATTCCAGTCACGATTCAGCAAGGCTTGACGAACAATGCGAATTTGTTCCATATACTGCTTGCCAGAATTGTCATGATTGGTATCGATGATAATGAAGGGATTTTCAAGTCCCATAGTCTCATAGCGATTGATGGCATTTAAGAGTGTTTCATAGTAGAAATTAGGTTCATTTTTACCATATTCGTTCATGGCACCACGAAGAATAACGTGGGCCAAAGGATTTCCTGAAGTTTCCACTTCTTGTCCATGGTAAAGGAAGGTTTGCTTGTTTTGAGCTGCATAGATAGCATTAAACATAACCCCAAGGTTCCCAGATGTTGGATTTTTCATTCCAACTGGAGCATCAATACCAGAGGCTACAAAACGGTGTTCTTGGTCCTCCACTGAACGAGCCCCTACAGCATGGTAGCTGACTAGATCATCAACCAAAACGAGATTTGACGGATAAAGCATCTCATCAGCTGTCGTCAAGCCCGTCTCCGTAATCACACGGTAGTGCAGCTGACGAACAGCCTGCAAGCCATTGATGAGACTAGGCGCTTCGCTGGTATTTGGTTGATGAATCATGCCCTTATAGCCATCTCCATTAGTACGAGGTTTAGCCGTATAGACACGCATCACGATAAAGATTTTATCCGCAACTTTTTTCTGCAAGTCGGCTAAGCGACGAGCATATTCGAGTACTGCTTCTTCATTGTCAGAAGAACAAGGCCCCATCACCAAAAGGATTCGGTCGTCCTCACCCGAGATAATGGCTGCCAACTCTCTATCGCGGGCTTCTTTCTTTCGCAAGGCTTCAGGTGACAACTGGGTCGCAGCCTTGATTGCTTCAATATCAATTTCTTGACCTTTTTCGATAAATGCCATCTTACTCTCCTAGCGTTTGGTAAATTTCACGAACAAGTGCTTCTGTGTTGTCCCATCCGAGACACGGATCTGTAATGGACTTCCCAAAAACTTCTGGCTCATTTTGACGTCCATCTTCCAGATAGGACTCAATCATAAAACCACGAACGTATTTTTTGATTTTCTCATTCCAGTCACGGTTAATCAAGGTCTGACGAACGATACGGATTTGATCCATGTACTGCTTGCCTGAATTGTCATGATTGGTATCGATGATGATAAAGGGATTTTCCAAGCCCATCTTTTCGTACTGATCAATGGTATCCATCAAATTGTCATAGTAGTAGTTAGGAATATTCTTCCCGTATTCATTCAAGGCACCGCGAAGAATGGCGTGGGACAATGGATTCCCTGTTGTTTCCACCTCTTTACCAAGGAAAAGGAAACTCTGTTTATTTTGCGCTGCGTAAATCCCGTTAAACATAACATTGAGATTTCCAGATGTGGGATTTTTAAATCCTGTTGAAAAGTCTGCTCCACTCGCTACAAAACGGTGCTGTTGATCCTCTACAGAACGAGCTCCAACAGCCATATAAGAAATCAAATCATCCACCAGCGGAAGATTTTCAGGATAAAGCATCTCATCAGCTGTTGTCATTCCCGTCTCGGTAATCACACGGTAGTGCAGTTGGCGAACAGCCTTGATCCCATTGATCAAGCTAGGAGCTTCTGTCGCATTTGGTTGATGAATCAAGCCCTTATAGCCATCTCCATTGGTACGAGGTTTAGCTGTATAGACACGCATGACCATAAAAATACGGTCTTTGACCTCTTCTTGCAAAGTAGATAGACGCTTGGCATACTCGAGAACCGCCTCTTCATTATCAGATGAACATGGTCCAATCACCAAGAGAATACGCTGGTCCTCCCCACGAATGATGGCTTCCAATTCCTGATCACGTTGATTTTTTCTCGCAAGAGCCGCTCCCTCTAATTTAGACAAGGCGCGAACTTCTTCAATGTTAATTTTAGGACTTTTAGCTTTAAATACCATGATTCATCTCCTTATAAAGCAAACGGACACCAAGCAAAAAATGATTTTTACCAGGTATCCGCTGTATCTTATCTCATATTATTGTCTCTTACCATGACAGTTCTTGAATTTCTTACCTGATCCACATGGGCATTGGTCGTTTCGTCCGATTTGGCTCAAGTCCAAATCTTCTGGAAGGCTTGCCTGCTGCGCTGCGATATTACGAGTCGCAGTTGTACTGATATTGTGTTCAACTTGCGGACGTTCTTGTTCATGGATTTGTGCTTTCATCATCAAACGAGTCACATCGAATTCAATCGATCCAATCATGTCGTTAAACATGCGGAAACCTTCTGCTTGATATTCTACAACTGGGTTGTTTTGAGCATATCCACGAAGACCAACAGCATTTCGCAACTGGTCAAGAGCATCGATATGGTCTGTCCACTTGTTGTCTACAACACGTAGAATCAAGACTTTTTGGAATTCTTTCACTGCATCTTCGTCACGAAGCTTAGCAACTTGGCTGTCATAGACTTTCAAGGCACGTTGGAAAAGTTCATCTTTGATAGCTTGGTCTGACAAACCTGCAAGGTCTGAACGGCTAATTGAATCTTCTGGAAGCAAGTTATACTTAGCAAAGTTCAAGATCGCTTCCAATTTTTCATCTTCTTTCGAACGTGCATGTGCATCCACGATACGGCCAATTGTTCGACGGATCATAGCATGGATTTCTGGTGCCAAGTCACGATCTGCAGTAATGACATCATAACGTTGTGCATAGATGATCTCACGTTGTTCACGCATAACGTCGTCGTATTGAAGGACTTGTTTACGAGTGTCGTAGTTGTTTCCTTCGACACGTTTTTGAGCTGCTTCAACTTGACGGGTTAACATGCGAGATTCGATGGCTTCGTCAGACATATTCAGACGTTCAAAGACACCTTTCAAACGTTCTGAACCGAAACGTTTCATCAAATCATCTTCAAGAGACAAGTAGAATTGTGACTCACCTGGGTCTCCTTGACGACCTGAACGTCCACGAAGCTGATTATCAATACGGCGACTTTCGTGGCGCTCAGTACCGATAACGCAAAGCCCACCAAGCTCACGAACTCCTTCACCAAGCTTAATGTCGGTACCACGACCGGCCATGTTGGTTGCGATGGTAACAGCACCACGTTGACCAGCGTTCATGATGATTTGCGCTTCTCTATAGTGGTTCTTCGCATTCAAGACTTCGTGAGGAACACCTGCTGCTACTAATTTCTTAGAAAGGAAGTCACTCGTTTCAACGGCAACTGTACCTACCAAGACCGGCTGACCTTTTTGGTAACGAGCTTTTACATCTTCAACTACAGCCTTAAATTTCGCATCAAGACTTGCATAGAGAAGGTCTGAGTGGTCGATACGTTGAATTGGACGGTTGGTTGGGATTGGGATAACACGAATGTTGTAAATTTCGCGGAATTCTTCTTCTTCTGTTTTACCAGTACCTGTCATACCTGCCAATTTCTTATACATACGAAAGAGGTTTTGATAGGTAATAGAAGCTGAAGTCTTGGTCTCATCTTGGATTGGCACACCTTCTTTTGCTTCGATCGCTTGGTGCAAACCATCCGAGTAACGACGACCTTCCATGGTACGACCTGTAAATTGGTCGACGATCAAGATTTCCTGCTCTTCACTAACCACATAGTCGATATCGAGAATCATGATATAGTTGGCACGGAGGGCATTGTCGATAAAGTGAGTAAGAGCTACATTTTCAATGTCGTAGAGATTTTCTAGTTTGAAGTAGCTTTCTGCCTTGTCAATACCAGAGTCTGACAAACCGATCGTCTTAGACTGAACGTCAATGATATAGTCGTCCTTGTCCAAAGATTTCACGAAGTGGTCTGCCATATGGTAGAGTTGGCTTGTTTCAACTGCATTGGCACCTGAAACGATCAATGGTGTACGAGCTTCGTCGATCAAAATAGAGTCAACCTCATCGACCAAGGCATAATTGAGTGGACGTTGCACCATGTTTTCTGCACGAACGACCATGTTATCACGAAGGTAGTCGAAACCAATCTCTGAGTTGGTTGAGTAGGTAATATCGCAAAGATAAGCTTCTTTTTTCTCCATTGGAGATTTTGCTGCCAAGTTGATCCCTACTGACAGACCGAGCCATGAGTACAATTCACCCATTTCAGTCGCGTCACGTTCTGTTAGGTATTCATTGACTGTAACTACGTGAACCCCTTTACCTGCAAGGGCATTGAGGTACACTGGCATAGTCGCTGTCAAGGTCTTCCCTTCACCCGTACGCATCTCTGGAACGTCACCATGGTGAAGAACAATCCCACCCATGACCTGAACCTTATAAGGGAAGAGCCCAAGGACACGTTTTGCAGCTTCACGAACTACTGCAAAAGCCTCATATAGCAATGAATCAAGTGATTCACCCTTGTTGTATCGTTCTTTAAATTCGTCAGTTTTCGCTTTTAGTTCTTCGTCTGACATTGCAGCCATTTGGCTCTCATAGTTAAGAACCTTATCAGCCATTTTTTCCAGACGACGAAGTTCTCCTTTATCATTTTCAATAATCGTTTTTAAAATATTAGCCATGATTTTCCTTACTTTTTATTCTGAATATTTTAGAATGTTCTTTTAATTTTAGCATATTTACCATTATTTTTCAAGAAAGAATCCTTAATTTACAACGGAAAAGACCAGTCAAAATTCAGCTTTTTTTGCATCAATCTTCTGTTGCTATTTTTTTGTTTTTTGTTCGTGAGGCATGCTTGATGACCCAGGCACAACTTGGACTCAAATCCTCCTTTTGCCAAGTTTGAAGTATCTTTTCAAACTTATCAGGATCTTCCTTGTACAAATCATTTAGATTATTGGCTACACTTTTTTGAATAGACTTGTCTCTATCATCTTTTAGATTGGTCAGAATAGTGGTAAACTCCTCAAAATAATCCAATACCACGGTTTGTCTCTTAGCCCAAGGCAGACGGATACGCATACATTCGCTGGCAAGTCTACGAACGCGCAAATTTTCATCCCGACTCCATTCTAACAGCAAAGCCATTGTAGCCTTAGGATATCGAGCCAGCAAAGGTCTCATAGAAAATTCCCCAGTAAATCGCTTGGTTAGTTCCTTACTAAAGGCCGCGCTCAATTCAAATTCCTTGTCCCCATGTAGCTCTACATATTTTCCGATTGGCCAAAGCCAATATCCTTCTGAGAACATACCTAAACCACCCTCTAACTCAGGACCCAAAATTTTCTCAAAAACCTTGAGAGAGTCCTGATAAGATAGGGGAAGACAATCTTTGATACCTCTAGCCAAGAGTTCTTGACGCTGGCTAAACTCCAACTCTTCCAAGTCTTTTTCTAACAAGAGCCTAAACTTTTGTCCATCAAATGCAGGGGACGCTTCTTTCAACCGTCGACTCAAATCACTAGCATAAGCTAAGTCATAATAATCTTTTACTTTTTTAGCCATTTTTCAAATCCCTTAATCTTCATTTTACGGGACTTATTATATCATACAGACAGCCCGTCAACAAAATTATTTTCATATCTCCAACTATTTTAACAAGAAAGAAAAAAGGACTAGAAGCTAGTCTGGTCCTTCATTTGTTAATGTTTAATTTCCCAAGAATATAGGCAATATCCCAAAATACCAAAAGAGATTGATCCAGAAGGCCAAGCAAAAGATGATGCCAAAGATGAGAAGACTGATTTTTTTAATCAGCACGGAGTATAGGATGGATAAAACTCCAAAAACCACAAAGATTTTTTTCATAACGAAATAATATACTGAAACTCCTCCTATTTGCCAATCCCAAGGAAGGATAAACATGAGGAACCAGAGAAGGCAAATCGTAAGAATATATCTCTTGTAGTGCGCTTCAAGAAAGGCTTTTGTTTTCTCCATAGCAAACCTCCATTTGAGTCACTGTCTCTTCCCTTTTATTATACCAAAAAAACCTGGAAAAAGCTTTCCAGGTTCGGGTTTAAAATCACTAGTCATACTAGAGAAATTCCTTTATTCATAGGCTGATTCACTTTATTGACTTGATGAAGATGTTCCAAAATCGACCTTAGGAACTGTCTTGGCTTCTTCTGTTTCTTTAAAAGTTTCAGCTTCTTTAAAGTTCATCATATTTGCAAAAAGCACGGTTGGAAAACTTCTCAACTTTTGATTGTACTCGGCTGCGACTTTATTATAATCCTTGCGTGCTACAAAGATACGATTTTCACTGCCTGAAAGTTCGACCATTAGTTGCTCAACATTTTGATTGCTCTTGAGTTCTGGATAATTCTCCGTCAAGGAAATCAAGCGGGAAAGAGCAGAGCTCAATTCTCCCTGAGCCTTTTGGTTTTCTTCCGATGTCACTGAGCTACTACCGATTTTAGCTCTAGCATCCGCAATCTTGGTAAAGACTTCGGTTTCATGATTCATTTGTCCTTTAACGGACTCCACCAAGTTACCAATCAAGTCCGAACGACGTTGGAGGGCTGTAGAGACATCGGCCTGAGCCTGCTCCACTTTAGTCTGTTCACCAACCAGACCGTTATAGGTCGTCACTGCGGAACAACTTCCCAGAACTAGTAGTCCAAAGAAAATCACCACCATTGAGAGAATTACTTTATTTTGTTTCATATCAAAACCTTAACACTTTCTTTTATCAACTTTTCTGAGATAATACTCAGATTTTAAATCAATTTCCCAAACTTTGCTTTTATTTTTAATTAAGGAGTGAACTCTTGCAAAGGAGTCACCTTACTGCATGGAGAAATCGGTTTGAACAATATATGATCACTCACCAGTCATCAGACGAACCGCCACCATCGAAGCCACCGCCGTCCCAGCCTCCAGATGAGTCGGAGCCTGAGTCAGACCAAGAGGAACCTGAGTCTGATGAGTCACCGCCCCACCAGCCACCGCTAGAATCATCTCCACGTGAACCACGACCACCAAATAGAAATCCGATAATCATCACGATGAAGTAAATGAGAACTCCAAATACGATAACTCCGTCGCTCGAACTGCTTTTTCGATGACGTTTCGAAGATTGACTCCCAGCGGTATACTTTTCAATTTCTCTTAGACGACTAGAATTAGTAGCATAGTCGTAACTACTTCTAGAACTTGAAGAAGTCGTACTCGATCCACTATAGAACATGTAGTTGAGATTATTGACTATTGAGAGAACACCCTTGTTATAGTCACCATTTTTAAAGTAAGGACGTGCTGTTGTCAAGAACCTGTGAGTCTGATAGTCAGTGATCTTACTGGCCACATTATTACTGGTTTCAATCCGTGATTTTCTATCTTGGACTGCTACCACAATCAAGACACCATGATTGTCTCCCGAGTAGCCAATCTTCCAAGCTCTAGCTGTTTCATTGGCTACAGTCTCGATTGTTTCTCCATTTAGGCTTTTCACAACGTAAACACCCATCTGGAATTTTTCTGATTTTTTACTATTGACATTATTCAATTCTCGAATTTGACTTATAGTCTCATCCGTTAGATAGTGATCCGGGTCATAGATCCCGTACTCAGGTTTTTCAGGTGCTGTGAATGCTGACAAGAAGAGAAAGACCATCAGCAACCCAAGCAAGCGAACCAACAAACTATGTTTAAATAATCTGCTTCTTTTCATAATAACCTCCCTGATAAAGGAAAATTGATTTAAGGAATTATAGCATTTTGATTTTTACAAAGAAAGTGCATTTTCATTACAAATAGATTACAAAAGCTAGGAAAAAGATTGAATTTTGATGACAGATTCTCCTCCAATTTGATAGGTTCTTTTCTCCCCTCTTAGATAGAAAAAAGAAGACTATGAAGTCTTCTTTTAGTTTGTTTTTGTAGAAAAACAAGCAAGGTTTACTTGCGTTTTCTCGCAATCAAGTGAATCGGTGTTCCCTCAAAAACAAAGGCCTTGCGGATTTGATTTTCCAAGAAACGCAAGTAAGAGAAGTGCATGAGTTCTTCTTCATTGACAAAGATGACAAAGGTTGGTGGCTTGGTTGCCACTTGGGTTGCGTAGAAAATCTTGAGGCGTTTCCCTTTGTCTGTCGGTGTTGGATTGATGGCAATGGCATCCATAATGACATCGTTCAAGACAGCTGATGGGATACGGGTGTTTTGGCTTTCACTGATTTGCTTGATCATCTCAGGCAGTTTATGGAGACGTTGCTTGGTAAGAGCGGATACAAAGACAATCGGTGCATAAGGCAGATATTGGAACTGCTCACGGATATCCTCTTCCCATTTTTTCATGGTGTGGTTGTCTTTCTCAAGAGTATCCCACTTATTGACCACGATGATCATCCCTTTACCTGCTTCGTGGGCAAAACCTGCGATACGCTTGTCGTACTCACGGATGCCTTCTTCGGCATTGAGGACCATCAAGACCACGTCAGAACGGTCAATGGCACGCATGGCACGCATAACAGAATATTTCTCCGTATTTTCATAGACTTTACCAGACTTACGCATACCAGCTGTATCAATCATGGTAAACTCTTGTCCATCAGCATCTGTAAAATGGGTATCAATGGCATCGCGAGTCGTTCCAGCTACTGGACTAGCAATCACGCGGTCTTCTCCCAAAATGGCGTTGATCAAACTTGACTTTCCAACGTTAGGACGGCCAATCAAGCTAAATTTAATCACGTCTGGATTTTCTTCTTCAACTTCGTGTGGTAGATTTTCTACAATAGCATCCAGCACATCTCCTGTCCCGATACCGTGGACAGACGAAATTGGCAGTGGTTCTCCCAATCCTAGCGCATAGAAATCAAAAATATCATTTCGCATTTCTGGGTTGTCAACCTTGTTAACGGCAAGGATAACAGGCTTATAGGTTTTATAGAGTTTACGGGCAACGTATTCATCCGCATCCGTAATTCCTTCTTTCCCAGACACCACAAAGACGATGACATCGGCTTCTTCCATAGCGATTTCTGCCTGGTGCTTGATTTGCTCCATGAAGGGAGCATCGACGTCGTCAATCCCTCCCGTATCAATCATACTAAAGGAACGATTGAGCCACTCACCCGTTGCATAGATACGGTCACGTGTCACGCCCTCGACATCTTCTACGATTGAGATCCGCTCACCAGCGATCCGATTAAATAGGGTTGATTTCCCAACATTGGGACGTCCCACAATGGCAATAGTTGGTAAGGCCATGTTTTCTCACTTTCTACAATAACTTTTTCTGTTCTAGATTTTTCCGAGTTGAACGAGGTTCGGCTTGACCAAACTGCTCAGCCAAACGTTGACTCCAAGAGGTCGACGCACGCGCACCAGCATAGTCTGCCTGAACTATGTCATAGTCCAAAATCGCTGCTACGGGCTGTTCTTGGTATTCTTCTTCAAATACCACTTGGTTCAAAGGCAGTCTTGGTTTGACCTCGTGTTGTTGATCTGGCACGCCAAGGGCAATCCCAAAAACAGGGTAGGTATAGTCAGGCAGGTTAAAAAGTTCTGCCACTTCTTCTGACTTATAACGGACCAAACCGATGATAACACCACCATATCCCAGACTCTCAGCCGCAAGCAAGGTATTTTGCCCCGCAAGCGCAGCGTCAACAGACGTGATAAGGAGGCCTTCTACCCCTTGAGGTTGGAAAGTGTCCGTATGAAGACTTGCTCCCTTTTCAGCTCGGTTCAAGTCACCGACAAAGAGCAAAAAGACAGCTGACTGGCGAATGGCTTCCTGAGGAACCAATTCATATAAGGCATCTTTCTTCTCTTGACTACGTACAAGAATCACAGAATAGGATTGGAAATTTTTCCAAGATGACGCCATTTGTCCAGCAGTCAAAATCTCGTCCAAGTCCGCTTGAGGAATTTCTTGCTCCTTAAAGCGACGAACTGAAGTATGGGCTTTCATCAGTTTAATGGTTTCTGTCATCGGCGATTTTCTCCTTCTAGTCTTGTCTCCTCAGCTAAATAACGGATTCGTTCCATGACCCGTCTAGCTTCCCAAGTCTCGTCATTTCCATTCTTTCCTTTGGCAAAATGTTTTTCCAAATCTTGGAAATTAAAGTTGGAAGTAAAGAAGGTCGGCAAATCTTCCTGCATGCGGTACTGAAGAATGACTTGAAGAATCTCATCACGCACCCAAGGTGTCGACTGCTCTGCACCAATATCATCCAAGACCAATACTTCTGCTAATTTGATCTCATCCACCAAGGTCTTCACTGATCCTTCACCGATGGCATTTTTCACATCAATGACAAAGCTTGGATAGTGGAGAATCGTCGTTGATGCTCCACGTTTTTCAGATAGGTCATGAGCTAAGGCCGCCATCATGAAACTCTTACCGACACCAAAATCTCCGTAAAGATAGAGACCTTTTCGGATACTAGGGTAAAGGTCAACAAAGGCATAGAGTCTCTCAAAAATCGGTAATCGTCCTAGATCATCCAGGTCAATCTGAGCCAACTTCGCTTTCTTGAGACTGGCTGGTAGATTGATCAATTTGAGACGATTCTTAATTGCAGCCTCTTTTTCTGCCGCGATTAGTTCTGGTGTTTCTTCATAAGACACATCCGCATAACCGTGATTCATAACCAAGATAGGCTTGTAGCCACGCGCTATATAGTCCACATCCCCACGAAGAAACTTGTCACGTTCTGTGATATATTGGTTGAACTTGGAGATGCTACGATTCAACTCCTCTGGACTGAGGGATTCTTTCTGGATAAAAGCCGCCACATCTGGGTCTTTCATAATCTGCTGGACTAAGTCCTGATACTGAAAACGACTTGTCTGACGTTTGATAACGTCACCCACACTTTCCATCTAGTCTCCTCCTTCTTCTAATCGGGCTAACATTTCTTGTTTTTTACGTTCTAGTTCCAGACGAGTTTCCTCGCTGGTTTGATTTTTATATTCTGGATTGCTCCACTTGGGAACATTTGTCTTAGTCGAGCTAGTTTTCAATTTTTTGTCTTCTTGGCCTTTTTGCTGACGCTCTCGAATCCGAAGCACAGCTTCTTCTGCTGTCCGAATTTTTTGATAAGCATAGTCATTGGCGACCTTCATGGCATATTTCTCATTGACATTGGCCGAATCAACCTTGTTAAAGGTTAGAAGCAAGACGATATTGATGACTTCATCCAACAAGCCTAAAGACGCCATCTGGTGAAGGAGTTCTCTTTCACTTTGGGTGATGTTCCCCTTACGCGTTTGCTTGATTTCGGCTAAAAAGTGCAGGGGAGTTTTATTTTTGGCTTCCCTGATAATGGTCATTTCTTTGGGGCTAAAGTCAGAAGTAGCTGGTTTTTGTGCTATCTTTTCACGCATGCGTTTGACAGAAATAACCTGAGCTACAGCTGTCGCCTTAGCTAATTGATAGGTTTCAAACCAGGTCCATTTTTTTTCATCTGCAATGGCGAACAATTCCAAAACATCCGCCTGCTCGTCTTCAAAACGCAAGCCATCTCGAGCCATCAGACGCTGGAAATGTTCCAAGTCAAAATCATTTTTTAACTTGCTTTTAGACTCGCTTGGTGTCACTTCTTCAGTCAGGGTTGGAAAGACTTGGCTCAAAGAAACAGAGAGTGCTTCTCCCTCACTTGGAGTCTGCTTCATAGCAGAAACAGCTGTATCCCCAATCTTTTTCTCTAATAATCTGCTATAGACAGAATGACTTAGAAATTCTTGACTGGAAAGGGGAGAATGAAGCTGTAATTCATAGACATTCTCCTTCTGATAAAGGGTCAACAGATCGAAGGCAGATAAGACTTTGAAGGATTGGAGCAAGGTCGGCATGCCAAAGTTTAAGTGGTTGAGGATATGGGAAAAGAGGTGTTCCTTTTGCCCACCATCCCAAAAGGTAATGGTATATAGATAGAGGCTCAGTGCCTCCTGACCGATAATCGGGAGGTAGCACTGCACCAGAGAAGAGGTATCTTGCGACACCCGATTATTCTTTAGAAAAGAAAAACGGTCATTTGGTTTCATCTATTTTTCCTTTTTCTTCTTAGAGGACTGGGTGATCTGCTGAAGCAGACTCTCCAACTCACTCACATCCTTAAAGCTACGGTAAACACTGGCAAAACGAACATAGGTAATCTCATCAAGCTCTGCCAATTCTTCCATGACTAAGGACCCAATATATTCACTTTGGATCTCATTCTCACTGCGACTACGGAGTTTTTGCTCGATGCGATTGACCACCATGTTGATTTCATCACTTGACACAGGACGTTTCTGGGCTGAGCGGATAATCCCATTAAAGATTTTATCTCTTGAAAACTGCTCTCGCGTACCGTCTTTTTTGACGACAACCAGCGTTCTTTCTTCTACTCGTTCATAGGTTGTAAAACGATGCTGACACTCGTCGCACTCACGTCTTCGGCGGATGGTATTTCCTTCTTCGGCTTGTCGACTATCAACAACACTAGACTTGGTAGCCCCACATTTTGGACAACGCATGCACTTCCCTCCTTGTCGTTTTCTTTTCATTATACCATTTTTTGAGCAATTCCCAAAACAATTCTTATTTTTACTTGACAAGTTTTTTGTTTTATTGTATTATTTGATTAGAACAATAAAGGAAAAGAAAGGAGACTATGATGTCCTGGTCATTTGATAATACAAAACCGATTTATTTACAGATTATGGAAAAAATCAAATTACAGATTGTTTCCCATGAACTGGAACCCAATCAACAGCTCCCTACCGTGAGAGATTTGGCGAGCGAGGCTGGGGTCAATCCCAATACCATTCAGCGCGCCTTGTCTGACCTCGAACGTGAAGGATTTGTATATAGCAAGCGGACAACTGGTCGATTTGTCACCGAGGATTTGGACCTCATCCTTCAGTCCCGCAAACAACTTTCCGAGGAGCAACTGCAACAATTCGTCTCTTGCATGCTCCAATTTGGCTACAAAAAAGAAGAACTGCCAAATGTATTAAGCGACTATATTAAAGGAGTTTAAGACTATGACACTACTAGCACTTGAAAATGTAACAAAATCATATGGAGCAACTGCGGCACTTGACAATATCTCACTAGAGATCTCAGCCGGAAAGATTGTCGGGCTCCTTGGACCAAACGGATCCGGGAAAACAACCCTAATCAAACTGATCAATGGCCTCCTTCAACCAAATAAAGGACGTGTTCTCATTAATGGACAGGATCCAAGTTCTGCTACCAAGGCGATCGTTTCCTATCTGCCAGACACAACCTACCTCAATGAAGAGATGAAGGTTAAGGATGCTCTAACCTATTTTAAAACCTTCTATCAGGATTTCAATCTCGAAAGGGCCCAACACCTTTTAGCTGATCTCGGTATTGATGAAAACAGTCGCCTCAAGAAACTATCAAAAGGGAACAAGGAAAAGGTCCAACTCATCTTGGTTATGAGCCGTGAAGCTCGCATCTACGTTCTGGACGAACCAATCGGAGGTGTGGATCCGGCTGCCCGTGACTATATCCTCAATACCATCATCAACAACTACTCACCGACTTCTACGGTGCTGATTTCAACCCACTTGATTTCAGATATTGAGCCAATCTTGGATGAGATTATCTTCCTCAAAGACGGAAAAGTCGTCCGCCAAGGAAATGTTGATGATATTCGTTACGAGTCAGGCGAATCAATTGACCAGCTCTTCCGCCAGGAATTTAAAGCCTAAGCAAAGGAGATTATTATGTTTTGGAATCTAGTTCGTTATGAATTTAAAAATGTCAATAAATGGTATCTGGCACTCTACGGTGCTGTGCTTGCAATTTCAGTTTTGCTTGGAGCTTTTATTAACAGTCTTAGCCAGAGTTACAATCCTAACAATTCTGCTTATTTCATCTTCTTTTTAGTACTAGTCTTTGGAGGACTCAGCGTCACTCTTTTGATTGCAACAATCTTTTTAATCATCCGAAGATTCAAGGGTAGTGTTTATGACCGCCAAGGGTACTTGACCCTAACCCTACCTGTCTCAGAGCACCAAATCATCACCGCAAAACTCTTCAGTGCCCTTGTCTGGTACATCTTAGGTTGTGTCGTCTTTATCTTGAGTATATTGATTATCTTCTTCTTAACACCAGTTGAAAAAGACTTCACTATCCTCTATGACTTCATTTCCAATTACATCAGCTACGGCTGGCTGTATGCCCTATCACTATTTGTCGGGTCAATCACATGGATTTTATCCATTTACCTCTCCATCTCTATCGGACAACTCTTTAACGAATATCGAACAGCTATGGGAATTTTAGCCTATATTGTCATTGCCATCGTCATTGGTTATGTTTCTCTCTTCTTAAGAGTTGACAATGACTTTAACGTGATGGCTGGTACAGAAATCTTGCGCGATCTCTTTTTATCAGCTATCTACTATCTCGGTACCTACTATATCTTGAAAAACAAGGTTAATTTGCAATAAAAAATGCCCAGCTAGAAAGCTGGGTTTTTCTTTAACTCAATATCAAACTGGCTACGATGGGACTGACAAAGACGTAGAGAATACCAGTGACACCGATAGCCAAGCCACCCATGGCTCCTGCTACTGAGCCGTATCGAAAGGCTGTTCCCGTTCCGACAGCATGACCTGTTCCTCCAAGAGAAAGTCCCACAGCCACTGGGTCATCGATCTTCAACCATTTCAAAAGGGTTGGTCCGATTACACTAGTCAAAATCCCAGTTGCCACTACGACGACCAAGGTTACAGTTGTTAATCCTTGCAATTTTTCTGTGATTCCCACTGCCATGGCGGTTGTCACTGACTTGGGAAAGAGAGAAATGGCTAGGAAAAAGTCCATGCCAAAGATTTTCGCTACTATGGCAGTGAAGCTAGTATTGACAACTACTGCTAACAGACTACCAAAGAGAATACTCCGCGCATGGTGCTTCATCAGATGAAAACTCTTATAAAGCGGAATCCCTAGAGCCACGGTCGATGGGACAATCAAGTTGTTCAGATAAACCCCACCTTGGTAATAATCTTGATAAGAAATACCCGTCGCCTTAAGGAAAATAATGATAAAAATGGCTGACAAAAGCAGGGGTGTTGTCAAGGGATGGGGAAAACGTCTGTAAATCAACATCCCCACTAGATAAGCTAGGATAGATAATGCAATCCCAAACAGAGGATTGGATACAAATTCGCTCATTTGGCATCTCCTTTCTCATAATCTCCCTCAAATCGTCTCTTGATAAACTGAACCACTAGGGCAATAAGGATAATGTTGATGACAGCCGCAAAAAAGACAATCAAGACGATGGGTAAAAGATAAGGGGCAATCACATCAAACTTTTCCATGATACCCACTGCTGGCGGCAAAAAGAGAATGGTCATATTGGCCAGCAAGAAATTTCCAACCATGTTGACATGTCTGGTCCTTAGCCACTTGAACTGTAAGGCTAGAAAGAGAATAATCAAACCGATAATACTGCCTGGGATGGGCAGATGAAAGAAACTAGAAATTCCCTCTCCGATTAGAGAAATCACAAAGAGAATCATTAATTGAACATATAATTTCATCCTAAACTCCACGAAATAGACTTCTTGCATACCAGTTTACTCTTTTTTCAGAAAATTTCAAGGAAATATCGCAATTCTTCTCTCTTGCAAGGATTAGTTAAAAGTAGTATAATCATTGCATGCGCAATCATCTTGTGTTGTAGAGACAGTCAGTAATGACTTTGTGATTTTACTTTGAAAAGAAAGGAGAAAGCAATGAGCTATTTGGAAAAGTGGTTTGATTTCAATCGTCGTCAGAAAGAAATTGAAGGTCTCTTGGAAGAGACCATTGCCCAGCAGAGTGACCAAAGTCTGACCTTGAAAGAGTTTTACCTGCTCTACTATCTGGACTTGGCCCAAGAAAAATCTCTACGCCAGATTGACCTGCCAGATAAACTTCATCTGAGCCCGAGCGCTGTTTCTCGGATGGTGGCTCGCTTGGAAGCCAAAAATTGCGGTCTACTTAGTCGCATGTGTTGTGATCAAGATAGACGTTCTAGCTTTATCTGCCTGACAAGTGATGGGCAAAAGACACTGGCCTCTCTACAGAAGGCTGTCGAAGAAAGCTTGGAAACTGGTTTGGATTTCTTGATTTAAGATGATTTTTAAAAAAAGTTGCGTGCGCAATCATTTTTCTTGACATTCTCTTTTACAAGGAGTAAAATAAAGTCATCATTAAACAAAGGAGTTTTAAAAATGATTGAAATTACCTATCTAGATGCCAGCAAGAACGAAAGAACTGTGACTTTCGAGTCTTATGAAGATTTTGATCGTTCACAACAAGCTTGCCTTATCGGCGTCGCAGACTACTACCCTGTCCAAAAATTAACTTACAAGGGTCATGATTTGGACTACCATGGGACTTATGGAGATATCTTCTTCTATCTCAAGAAACAAGATTTAAGCCAATATAACTAAAAAAGGAGAAATACAATGGCAAAAGCAATTACAGATGCAACATTCGAACAAGAAACAAAAGACGGTTTGGTCTTGGTAGACTTCTGGGCAACTTGGTGTGGTCCATGTCGTATGCAAGGTCCAATCTTGGACAAATTGTCTGAAGAACTTTCAGAAGATGTTTTGAAAATCGTTAAAATGGACGTTGATGAAAATCCAAACACAGCTCGTGCTTTTGGAATCATGTCTATCCCAACCCTTCTCTTCAAAAAAGACGGCCAAGTTGTCAAACAAGTTGCTGGTGTTCACACAGCAGAACAAATCAAGGCCATCGTTGCTGAATTGAGCTAATCAAACGAGAGACCAAGTACTTGCTTTGGTCTCTTTTTTCTTGCCCTTTGCCATTTTTCAAAAAATATGCTAGACTGTAAGTAGAATATTACGATGTTTGGGACATGCCATCGCTAAAAAAAACCTCTACTTGGTATTTTTTAGCTCCCTCAAGGGAGCTTTTTGCGTGCTCTGAACATTTCCCATTTTGGAAGGAGTACTATGAAACGTCAATCAGCCTTGGTCGTCTTTAGTGGCGGTCAAGATTCCACAACCTGCCTCTTTTGGGCTAAAGAACACTATGAAACAGTCGAAGCCGTCACCTTTGCCTACGGCCAACGCCATCATCTCGAAATTCAAGTTGCTAGAGAAATCGCTAAGGAACAAGGCATTCGTCATCACATCTTAGATATGTCTCTGCTGGGACAAATCACTGAAAATGCCTTGACCTCTGATCTGGAGATCGAGCAAAAAGAGGGAGAGATTCCCAATACCTTTGTTGACGGCCGCAACCACCTCTTTCTGTCCTTTGCGGCAGTTCTTGCCAAGCAACGAGGCATTAAAGATATCGTGACAGGTGTCTGCGAGACAGATTTCTCAGGCTACCCTGATTGTCGGGATGTCTTTGTCAAATCCCTCAATGTTACTCTCAACCTTGCCATGGATTACGACTTTGTTATCCAAACACCTCTCATGTGGCTAGACAAGGCTGAAACTTGGGAGTTAGCTGACCAACTC
Source organism: uncultured Streptococcus sp. (assembly GCA_963535345.1). Classification (GTDB taxonomy): domain Bacteria; phylum Bacillota; class Bacilli; order Lactobacillales; family Streptococcaceae; genus Streptococcus. The sequence goes on along the minus strand of CAUSWL010000001.1, from coordinate 6,535 downwards.
GGTGCCTTTGACTATGTTCGTGAAAAGACCTTAACCTGCTACAACGGAATTATCGGAAGTGGCTGTGGAGATTGCCCAGCCTGCCACCTACGTCATCATGGTTTAGATGTTTATCTCTCACAGAAAGGAGAGGACTAATGTTTTTTGCACCCAAAGAAATCAAACAGGAAACTGGGGAGTCTCTTGTCTACAATCCTCACAGAACCTTGGTATCAAAAGAATTTACCTTTGATGCTGCCCACCACCTCTTTCACTATGAGGGAAAATGCAAATCCCTACACGGCCACACCTATCATCTGCAGATTGCTGTCAGTGGATTTTTAGATGATCGTGGCATGGCCTACGATTTTGGAGATATCAAAGCGATCTACAAGAACTACTTAGAGCCCCACTTGGATCATCGCTATCTCAATGAAACCCTGCCCTATATGAACACGACTGCTGAAAATATGGTTTACTGGATTTTCCAAACCATGAGTCAAGAGTTGCCAGACGAACGTGGTCTCCGTTTGGAATACGTTCGCCTCTATGAGACTCCGACTGCCTTTGCAGAGTTTAGACGGGAGTGGTTAGATGACTAGGGAACGTGTCCTCAAACTACCAGTTCTAGAAATTTTCGGCCCAACTTTTCAAGGTGAAGGTCGTGCTATCGGGCAGAAAACCATGTTTGTCCGCACTGCTGGTTGCGACTACCACTGCGACTGGTGCGACTCTGCCTTTACTTGGGATGGTTCTGAAAAACCAACTCGCATGACAGCTGACGAAGTCATTGCTGCCTTGGATAAACTAGGTAGCTACGACTATGTCACCCTATCTGGGGGAAATCCTGCTATCCTAGCAGCTAACATGGCTGAACTCGTCACTAAACTCAAGGAACGTGGTGTCACTCTGGCTGTTGAAACTCAAGGCTCCCGCTGGCAAAATTGGTTGAAAGACATCGACCAAGTCACCCTGAGTCCCAAACCTCCTTCATCCAAGATGGAAGTCAACTTTGAGACCTTGGACTTTATCGTTTCCCAACTAGATCCAGACAAGGTCACCTTTAAAATCCCTGTCTTTGATGATGCAGATTTGGCTTTTGCCAAAGGAATTCAAGAACGCTACCAACCAGATGTCCTCTTCTTATCGGCTGGAAATCCTGAGCCCAAGGCTACGGGCAATATTGTCCAAGACCAACTGGACCGTCTCAAAGAACTCTGGGAACGTATCGCTGCTGATGATAGCTGGGGCAATGTCCGCGTCCTCCCTCAACTGCATACTCTCCTCTACGATAACCAACGTGGTGTTTAAATTAGAAAGAAAAAATCATGTCACAACAAGAAGAAATGAAAAACCTAAGCCTACTGGGCAACAAAGAAACCAACTACATTTTCGAGTATCAACCAGAAGTCCTCGAATCCTTTGACAATCGTCATGTGGAAAATGACTATTTTATCAAATTCAACTGTCCTGAATTTACCTCACTTTGTCCTATCACTGCTCAGCCAGATTTTGCGACGATTTATATTTCCTACATTCCTGACAAGCTCTGTGTCGAGTCAAAATCCCTCAAACTCTACCTCTTTAGCTATCGAAATCATGGGGATTTTCACGAAAACTGTATCAACACCATAGGGAAAGACTTGGTCAACTTGCTAGACCCTCGCTATTTAGAGGTATGGGGAAAATTCACTCCGCGCGGTGGCATTTCAATCGACCCTTACTACAACTACGGTAGACCTGGAACTAAGTATGAAGGATTGGCAGAACAACGCCTCTTTCAACACGACCTTTATCCAGAGAAAATTGACAACCGTTAAACAGATACGAAAAAGCCCTGTTCCTCAAACTGAGGAGCAAGGCTTTTTGAATTTCAATTATTCTTCTGTTCCAAGAAAGTTTTTCGCAACAAGGGCTGCAAGAACGCCACCAACGATTGGCGCAAGGATGAAAATCCATACTTGTTGAAGGGCTGCGCCACCTACCAAAACAGCAGGTGCCAAGCTACGAGCTGGGTTAACTGAAAGTCCAGTAATGTTCAAGCCCACAAGGATCAAGGCTGTCAATGACAAACCAATCACCAAACCAGCGATTGCGCCATTGCCTTTGCTTGCTGATGTTACAGTCATGATAACTAGGACAAACAAGAAAGTTGCGATGACTTCAAACAAGAATCCACCAAAGACAGTGACACCGTTTGCCAAGGCATTTTCACCAAGACTAGCAGTTGACATCCCTGAGTTAGCCAAGAGGAAGAATACTGCAGCTGACGCAAGGAAAGCTCCAACTACTTGTCCAAGGATGTAGTTTACAAGTTCTGAAGATGACAAACGTTTGTTTACAAACATAGCAATCGAAACGGCTGGGTTCAAATGAGCACCTGAAACAGTTCCGATTGAGAAAGCTGCAACCACGATTGCCAAACCAAAGGCAAAAGCAATTCCAAGGTGTCCAAGGCCATTAAGACCATTTCCAAAAACAACAGCTCCTGTTCCGATGAACACAAGCATAAATGTACCGATTAATTCAGCAACAAATTTTTTCATGATAAGTCTCCTTTTTTTCAAACTATGTATTAGTCTATCAAAAGAAGGAAAGGGTTTCAAGAAAATTGACTGGAAAGTTTTTGTAGAAAGCCCATTAGAATTCTAAAAAAGACTACTACAAGAGAAAATAATAAAACTCTTTTTCTGCTTATCCTTCAAGAATGTCAGAAGCTTTCAAATACTTGCTTAAAAGAATACATCCCTCAATCATACCTTTTCTAGTAATTCATGCAAAAGAATGAAGAGAATGGTATAATTGATACTATACAATAAATGTTCTTGGCAAAGGAGACTACCATGAGAAAAAAGTTTAGAGTTTATTTTCTAACCACTGCTACAATTTTAGCATTTGGCCTCGTCGGCTGTTCATCTAAACCATCAACCACTGCTACAAGCAATACAGAAGCTACTACAAATACAGAGACAAGAACCTACCATAAGAAAGATGTAACTGGTCCTGCTGCTTCATTTGACTGGAATGCCAAAGTTGAACCTACCAACTATGAGAGAACCTTTGTTGAAACAAACAGTGGCAGTCAATTTAATAAAACTTTAGATCGCACGAAAGAGGCGGCTGAGAATCTTGAAAAAAAGAAAAAGGAAATTTCGGATCCTAAGGTTCAAACAGCCCTCAAATTAGTGGATGCCGTCTTTGTCAATCAAGAAAATCTTGACCTAGTTGTGAAATCAGCGGGTGCTAGCAATCAAGAAGAGTTATTTGATAAGATTTGGAACGAATATTTAGTCCCTGAGTTAACTAAAATCCGTCCGAATTTTTCAAATGATACCGTCTTTGAATATAAAGGAGAAAAATATCCTCTCAAAATTTATGCACCTATGTTTTTCAAGGTCAACACCAATGCATTAGGAAAAGCAGGTGCCTATACTCTTGAGGACTATAAGGTAGAAGGCGACCTGGTTTATTTGAAATTTATGTCCCCAGCTGTAGATACTTACCAATACGAAGTCAAAGCATCCTATCACACAGACAATCTCGAATTCTTTCAAGGACTGGTGGAAGAACAACAAAAGGTTCTTGAAACAGACTATGGCAAAGCTCTAAATATTCGATTTGTTTATCAATTAGCGGCGCTTGATTTTAAAGCGAACAACTACGTAGACTTAGAGGGAATGGATTATCTTGATCGTAACACCCATTACCTTGCCATAAAAGTGGATAATAATGGTGAAGCTAGCCTTGATAATGAAAATCTCGCCAACCTTTTACAAATTAGCATGAAGGCTTCAAATGAAGCCAATAAAGGAAAATTTGAATAAATCTTCAATGCATGAAAAAATCACCTCAAACAGGTGATTTTTGTGTATTCATCTTATCGATAAACCGTCTTAAATCCGACACTGGATACCCTTACTCTCCCAACTCTGCACTGTAGGCGATAATCTGGTCAACCGTGTCTGACAAGAACTGGATGGTATCACGGAGTGGTTTGTCCGTTGAGATATCGGCTCCGATAATCATGGCTGACTCAAGCGGTGTCTTGCTACCGCCAGATTTAAGGAGATTGAGCCAGTCTTCAGCTCCAGTTTCTGAATGTTTCAGATGAAGGTAACCCGCAGTCGAGATGACAAGTCCGGCTGAGTAGGTGTAGCTATACAAGCCCATGTAGTAGTGGGCCTGGCGCATCCAAGTCAAAGAAGCATCGTCGTCAATTTCAATAGCATCTCCCCAGAAATCCGTCAAGACTTCCTTCATAATGCTGTTAAGTTTGCTTGCTCCGAAGGTTTCTCCTTCTTCAATCAATGTATAAACCTTACGCTGGAAGGCTGCTTCCAAGAGGTGGGTGATGAAATTATGGAAGTAGGTATCTGTTAAGCGGTGGGCAAGGGCAAAGCGTTTTTGACGTGGGTCATCAGACTGGTGCTCCAAGTAATCACTGAGAAGCAATTCATTGAAGGTTGATGGCGCTTCGACATAGTAGGTTGACATGTGGGCATTGAAGTAGCTTTGGTGATTGTCTGAAAAGATGAATTGACCAGAATGCCCGATTTCATGAATCAAGGTATAGACATCGCTCAAACGACCAGTCCAGCTCATGAGGACATAAGGGTGCACGCGATATGGATCCGCCGCATAACCGCCAGAATCTTTACCACTATTGGCAGCAAAGTCCACCCAGCGTTCTTCTTGATAGCGAGCAACTTCCTGACAATATTCTTGTCCTAAAGGTTCTACTGACTTCATGACCAAATCATAGGCGTCGTCAATAGTCACTTCAGGATTCAGGGCGCTGTCCAAGTCCAATTTCCAGTCTGCAAAGGTCATCTTTTCAAGACCATTCACCTTGGCAACATGCTTGAGGTATCTCTGAGCAACTGGCGCAAAATCCTTCATAATGCGGTCAATCTGGCGGTCAAACATAGCACGGTCCACTTCTTGCTCAGCCAGAAGATAATCAAAGACGGAGTCGTAACCCTTCATATCTGCCAATAGTTTTTCAGACTTTACCTGAGCAAGATAGGCTGCCGCAGCTGTATTCTGGTGCTTACGAAGTCCTTCTGAAAAAGAACGGAAGGATTTTTCACGCACCTCTGCATCCTCATGATTTTGGTAGAAATTCTCATAAGTTACAAAGCTGTTTTTGTAGGTCTTGCCATGGGCTTCAAAGTCAGCCATTTCAAAGTCCCCAGCTCGCATCTTAGTATAAATGTCCTGTGGGCTGTAGAAAACTTCACCCAGATTGGTCAAGGCCTTCTCCACATCCGCCCCTAGGTAGTGGGCTTTTTTGATTTTGGCCTGACGAATGGCTGCCGTTAAGTGTGGCAGCTCACCCAAACGGTCCAAGACTTCCTCGTCTGCTGCCACCAAGGCGTCGTCAAAGAAGGTCAAGGCTACGCTGGCGTCTGTTTCAAATTCCATCCCAGCTTGGGCAATATTAGCAAATTCTTCATTGCTATAGTCTGTCGTCTGAGGCATAAAGGCATAATTGCCGATATGGCTCATCTGGATATAGATTTGTTCCAATTCCGCAAAGGCCTTCTCGAAATCTTCAAAAGTGTGAAGATTGCCCTTGTAGTCACGGCTAAACTGGTTGATGTCTTCGCGAGCTTTCTCGATTGCACGCAAGAAATCCTCACGGTCTTGGTATAGGGCTGTTAAATCCCAAAGTTCCTTTTCTGGAAATTCTGAACGGTGTTTTTGTTCCATTTTCTTCCTCTTATTTCTCTAATTCTACTAAAACACTAAGGGCTGATAAGGCGTAAAGTGGTGCTGTTTCTGCTCGCAAGATGCGAGGGCCAAGTCCTGCAAGAACAGCTCCTTTAGATTCAAAACTTTCAATTTCTGCTGGTGAGAGACCGCCTTCTGGGCCAAAGATAAAGAGCAATTTGGCTCCTTTTTCAAGACCAGTGACTGCTTGTAAGAGCGCAGCGGCTTCTCCCTCTTTTGCTGATTCTTCATAGGCCACTACAATAGAGTCAAACTGGTCCAGCTGGGCTAGAAAGTCTGCTTTTTTCTCAAAAAGTTGGATACTTGGGACCAGATTCCGCTTGCTTTGTTCTGCTGCTCCAAGGGCAATTTTTTCTAGTTTTTCGGCTTTCTTGCCCAATTTCTTACCATCCCACTTGGCAACTGACCAGTCGGCAGGGAAGGCCCAGATTTGACTAGCTCCGAGCTCGGTTACTTTCTGAGTAATAAACTCCAGCTTGTCTCCCTTGGGAAAGCCAGATGCGATGGTCACTTGGATTGGCAGTTCCACATTGTCAGCTAATTCTTCAACCAATTCAAACTGACGTGCTTCCACATCAAGCACGCGCGCCAAGCGCTTGACGCCATCATCAAAGACCAAGGTCACCTCATCATCTTCTTTCAAGCGCATGACCTGAAACATATGCTTGCTGGTTTCCTTGTCCTCAATAGTGACAGGAGAGATTGCACTGCCTTTGACAAAATACTGCTGCATGCTAGCCTCCAATCACACCTGAAATATCCTTGGTTTTCTTAAAGACACAGGCATTCCATTCCCCTTGAATCATGTGGGTTTCAAGGAAAA